>NZ_JBVHLU010000030.1:107554-108203 GCF_055558835.1 Embleya sp. NPDC025285 | reverse complement strand
TCCGATCTGCGCCGCTTTTTCTTTCCCCCGCTTCGCTCCTCCAAGAAAAAGCGGCGCCTCGCTCGGGACGGCGTGTCCCTCCGCTTCGCTCCGGGCCACACCGTCCACACTTGCGGCTCCGCCGCTCTCCGCGCTTCGCGCGTCGATCACCGGGGTGGGGCTGGGTCGGGGGCGCTGACGCGCCGGGGTGTGTGGGGACGTGACCGCGCCGGTCGTGGGGTGGGCCGGGGCCGCTTTGGTGGACCGGGCCATCGGTGGGGTCGGCCCGGTCCCGGCCGCTCAGCCGGCGACACCGTCCGGTCGACTCGGGCCTCGGCGCGGGAAGCCACTCGGGCGCCACCGCGCCCCACCCCCGGCGCGTCAGCGCCCCCGACCCACCCCCACCCCGGTGATCGACGCGCGAAGCGCGGAGAGCGGCGGAGCCGCAAGCTTTGACTTCGTGGCCCGGAGCGAAGCGGAGGGACACGAAGTCACGAGCGAGGGGCCGCTTTTTTGCGGAGGAGCGAAGCGGGGGAGCAAAAAAGTGGTGCCTCGCGAGCCGGCGACGAAGTCGCCCAACAAGCAGCAACGCCGCGGGACACGACTCTGGCGCGTCGGCCCGCCCGTGTCCGCGATTCGGGTGGGTGGCGGCGGTCCCTGCGATCCCGGC
>NZ_JBVHLU010000030.1:0-107456 GCF_055558835.1 Embleya sp. NPDC025285 | reverse complement strand
GCAAGTGGGCCCGGCCGTCCCCGCGACTTTGGCGCGTCGGCCCGCCGGTGTCCGCGATTCGGGTGGGTGGCGGCGGTCCCTGCGATCCCGGCAAGTGGGCCCGGCCGTCCCCGCGACTTTGGCGCGTCGGCCCGCCGGTGTCCGCGATTCGGGTGGGTGGCGGCGGTCCCTGCGATCCCGGCAAGTCGGTCCGGCCGTCCCCGCGACTTTGGCGCGTCGGCCCGCCCGTCCCCGCTACCCCGGCAAGTCCACCCGCCCATCCCCACGGCCCCAGGTCCCTCTCACGTTCCGCCCGCGCTTCCGCCGACCCGCTCCCGCCGCGCCGACCACACGCCCGCGTCGTTGCCGGTCGCGCCTGACGGGACAATGGGCGCACCCGGATCCAGCAGGATCCCCGCTCCTCGGGACGTGACACGCGTGAGTTCGCCGGAATCCACCTCGGCGCCGATCGGCGACCTGTTCATGCGCGTGGCCAAGCGCATCCGGGTACGCGCCGGCCGGGAACTCGCCCCGCTGGGCCTGACTCCGGCCCAGGCGCACGCGATGAAGGTGCTCGCCCATGCCGACGAGCCGCTGCGGATGGCGGACCTGGCCGCGCGGCTGGAGATCGTGCCGCGCTCGGCGACCACCGTCGTGGACGACCTGGCCGCGCGCGAACTGGTCCGCCGCAGCACCTCCGAACTGGACCGGCGCGCGACGCTCGTGGAGCTGACCGAGCGGGGGCGGGCCGAGCTGCGGCGGATCCGGGCGATTCGGCAGGGGGCCGGGGCGGCGGTGTTCGATCGCCTGGGGGAGGCGGATCGGGCCGAGTTGTTGCGGTTGTTGCGGTTGGTGGACCGGGAGTTGGTGGAGCAGGACGCCGCGGGGGAGCCTTGCTCGCGGCGAGGGGCCGGGTGAGCGGTGGGTGGTCTTCGCCGAGGGCGATTCCGCCGAGAGCGATTCCGCCGAGAGCGTGACGTGGTTGTGGGGGCGGGCGGGGGTGGGCAGGGTCGGGGCATGCGACTTTTGATTCTGGGTGGGACCGCGTTCGTGGGTCGGGCCGTCACCGATGCCGCGGTGAATCGGGGCTGGGATGTGACCGTGTTCAATCGCGGTCGGCATGAACTGCCGGATGGTGTGCGCTCATTGGTGGGGGATCGGACCTCCGAGGGCGGGTTGGCGGCGTTGGCCGGAGGCGAGTGGGACCTGGCGGTGGACACCTGGAGTGCCGCGCCGCGTGTGGTTCGCGACTCGGCCGACCTGTTGGCCGATCGTGTCGGTCGGTATGCGTACGTCTCGAGTTGCTCGGTGTACGACCAGCCGACGCCGGCCGGGCTGGGGGAGGAGGCTCCGCTGGTCGAGGGGTCGCCCGACGACGGTGACGTGGCCTATCCGAACGCCAAGCGCGGGGCGGAGATCGCCGTCGAGCGGGCGTTCGGCGATCGGTACGTGCACGGGCGTGCCGGGTTGATCCTGGGGCCGCGGGAGAACATCGGTCGGCTGCCGTGGTGGCTCAACCGGATCGCGCGGGGCGGCCCGGTTTTGGCGCCGGGGCCGCGGGAGGCCGAGCTTCAGTTCATCGATGCCCGTGACCTGGCCGAATGGACCCTGGACGCGGCCGAGGCCGGTCGCAGTGGCGCCTACAACCTGGTCAGCCCGACGGGCCACAGCACGATGGGCGAGCTGCTCGATCTGTGCGTTCGGGTCACCGGTTCGGACGCGGAACTGCGCTGGATCGATCCCGACACGATTGTGAAGGCGGGTATCGAGCCGTGGCTCGAACTGCCGATCTGGCTTCCGGCCGGTGCGGACTACGACAGCATCCACCGTCGCGACGTGCGCAAGGCACTGGGCGCCGGACTGCGTGTGCGGCCGGTGGAGGAGACCGTCGCGGACACCTGGACCTGGCTCCGCTCGGTGAACGGCATCGTGCCGCAACGTTCGGACCGGCCGGTGGTGGGACTGCCGCCGGAGAAGGAGGCCACGATCCTGGCGGGCTGAGCCGGGCCCGGTCCGTCTCCACCGGAGCGCGCGTACCCGTCAGTGCGGGAAGGCGTGGTCCAGGAAGGACGTCCACGCGGCCTGGACTCTCTCGTGGTGTCGCGGAGTGTCCGCGGCGAGGTGATCGAGGAGGAGGCCGCGCAGGACGGCCAGGACCAGGGTCGATGGGACGGGGTGGTTGGCGAGGACGCGGTTGAGCGGGGGGAGCCAGTCGTCCAGGGACTTGCCGGCGAAGTCGGACCAGGGGCCGTCGGGGGCGTCGAAGGAGCGCACGTAGCCGTCGAAGAACAGCCGGAGGGCGCCGCGGCGTTCGGGGACGACGAGCCAGGTCCACAGCAGGTCGAGGGTTTCCCGGGCGGTGCCGGGGTGATCGTCGGCGCGTTCGACCAGGGCGAGTTGTTCGACGCGAGCGACGGCGAGGATCTCGCGGATCAGGCCCTCCTTCGAGCCGAAGAGGTAGAGCAGGACGCGCGGGCTGGAGCCGATCGCCTGGGCCAGCGGGCGCAGCGAGAGTTCGGCCAGGCCGTGTTCGGCGACGTAGGCCACGCTCGCGGCGAGCAGGTCGGCGCGGCGGGCGGAGGTGGGGGGTTTCGCGTCTGCGGTCACCCGCCTACTCTCTACTGAAACGACTGTTTCAGTGAAGGGGATTTCGGGATCATGACCTCGACGCCCGACCCGGCGGCGGTGACCATTCGTGACGCGACGCGGCCGGGTGACCTCGGGGCGATCGCCGCGTTGCACGGGGTGCTGTACAGCCGTGAGTACGGGATGGACACGACCATGGAGGCGGATGTCGCGGCCGGGATGGCCCGACTCGTGCAGGCCCGGGCGCGGGAGGGGGACGACGGGCCCGGGCGGATGTGGGTCGCGGAGGACGGGCGGCGGGTGCTGGGCGGGATCGGGCTGACCCGCGAGGAGGACGGGTGGATGCGACTGCGCTGGGTGATCCTGGATCCGGCCGCGCGCGGACGTGGTGTGGGTGGTGCGTTGCTCGACACCGCGCTGGTCGAGGCCCGTCGGCGCGACGCGGCCGGGGTGTACCTGTGGACGATCGCGGGCCTGGGCGCGTCCCGGCATCTGTACGACCGGGCCGGATTCACCCTGACGGAGGAGCATCCGGCCCGCGCCTGGGGGATCGACGCAGTCGAGCAGCGCTTCGACCTGAAGTTGTGAGCGGCGGCGGCGAGCGCGCCCCGCGGGTCCGCGAGCGGTTCAGCGCAGGGGCAGGGTCACCCACACGGTTTTGCCGCCGGTCGTGTCCGGCTGGATCCCCGCGTACCCGCCGACCTCCGCGACCAGGGCCTTGACGATCAGCAGGCCGCGCCCGCTGTCGTCGTCGACCGTCTCCAACAGCGCCTTCGGGCAGAACGGGTGTCGGTCGTGCACCCCCACCTGCACGCCACCCTCGGCGGTGCCGCGCACGGTGACGCCGATGGCGGGGGTCAGTACTCCCGCGTGCCGGACCGCGTTGGTCACCAGCTCGGACACGACCAGGCGCAGCGTGTCCACGAGGTCGCCATGCGCGGGCATGCCCCACTCGACGGCGATCGCGACCACCTTGCGGCGCGCCGCGGACACCTCCGCCTCGTGCGGCGGCAGATCGAACCGACACACCGGCTGGGCATCGTTGAGCACGGTCATACCGCGCCTCCCGAGCCGGTGGCGGTCACGTGATGGACGGACACGGCACCGTGACGGTGCCCGGTGTGGCTCATGATGTCCCCGATGGCGGGTGTACGGATCTTCCGAGGGAATTCCCTCGGAGCGTACCGATTCCGACGCCCGGCGCGTCCAGTTTGCGACACTTCCACACCCCGCTCGGCGGGGCGTTCGGGGCGTGGGTCGGCGAAACGCCCTGGCGGGCGCGCCGCCCGCGCACGGCGCGCGCCAGGGTCGTCCGAACCGGGTCCACTCGTACGCGTGACATCCGCCGAGGTCCGGCCCCGGCGTCCGGCGCCGGGCCGGACAGGGCCTAGGCGGTGGCGGGATGTACGCCCGAGCCCTCCAGGTGCGGTCGGACCAGAACCTTGACGTGCTCGTCCGGGCGGCCGAGCGTGTCGATCGCGGCGGCTACCCCGGCGAAGCCGACCTGACCGGTGACCAGCGACGCCGCGTCCACACTGCCGGCGGCGATCCGGGCCAGCGTCCGGGGGTACTCCTCGGGTGGATAGGTCAGGCACATCTTGACCGTGAGGTCCTTGTAGATGCCCACCACCGGCCGGAAGGTGTCCTCGGTCATGCACACCCCGATCAGCAGCACGGTGGCGCCGCGCGGCGCGGCGTAGGTGATCCGGTCGAACATGCCGGCCTTGCCCGAGCACTCGAAGACGGTCAGCGGTTGTCCGGGCTCGGCGATCTCGCGCCACGCGAGGAACGGGTCCCGCTCGGCCGGGTCGACCACGACGTGCGCGCCGAACGCGCGGGCGAGTTCGCGGCGGCGCGGCGAGGGCTCGGAGACCACCACCGGCGCCACGCCGCGCTCGACGAGGCCGGCGATCGCGCCCAGGCCGATCGGACCGGCGCCGATCACGATCGCCGCGCCGCCCCGCTCCGCGCCGGAGCGGGCCACGTTGCCGAAGCCGACCGCGAGCGGCTCGGTCAGCGCGGCGATCTGCGCCGGTACGTGCGAGGGCACCTTGACCAGGGCCGCGGCCTGCATGACCATGCGCTCGCCGAAGCCGCCGGGGAAGGTGTTGGAGTAGCCGATGGTGCGCAACACACCACCGCCGTCCAGCGCCCACGGCAGACCGACCACCACCTCGCCCTCCTCGAAGCCGGTCACGCCCGGGCCGGGTCGCAGCACTCGTGCGGACAATTCGTGGCCCATCACCAGGTCGGCGTTCGGGTCGAAGACGAACGAGGGCGTATCGGAGTCGATCGAGGCCTGGAGGAACTCGGCGGTGTGCTTGTACGCGGACAGGTCCGAGCCGCAGATCCCGCAGGCCACCGTCTCCACGAGGACCTGCCCCTCGCCGGGTTCGGGGGCCGCGATGTCCTCGACCGTGAACGCGCCGCCGCGCAGTACCGCTGCTCGCATGATGGGTCATCTCCCTGGTGAGTCGACGAACGGGTGGATTCAGGAGGCGGCGGGCGGTGTCATCGCGGCCACGACCGCTTGGCGCAGCGCGCCGATGAAGCGCTCGCTGTTCTCGTTCGCCCAGGCCATCGAGGCCTGCCGGGGCAAGTTGGCGCCGGTGAAGTGCGGCACGACGTACTCGGCGAACAACTCGTAGCTGCGCCGCTTGTCCGCGGGGCGCGCGATCGGCAGGTCGAGCAGGAGCAGCGTGCCGAAGCCGCCGGAGTGCTCGGCCATCGCGGTGATGCGTTCGATCGCCTGCGCGGGTGTGCCGATCATCGCGACGCCGAAGGTCGGGAAGCCCTCGCCGGTCCACTGCGCGACGGCCTGCCGGGCGGTCGCGCCCCAGGGCATGGTCATCCCGGACAGTCCCTGGATGTAGTCGACGAGGTGGTGCACGCCGTACTCGGCCTGCTCGCGCGCGGCCTCGGTGGTCTCCGCGAGGTGCATCGGCACCACCAGCCGCCAGCGCTCGCGGTCGGCGACATGGCCGTGCTCGGCGCAGGTCTTCGCGTACACGTCCCAGTTCGTGGCCAGAGCGGCGAGGCCCGACGGGTCGGCGGCGGCGAGCGAGAGCAGACCCATGCCGTGGGTGCCGGCCTGTACCGACCCGGACGGCGAGACGGTGGAGGCGCACACGGTCTCGATCCCGTCGCGGGAGTACGGGGCCAGGTGCAGCCGGGCCTGGTCCAGGGTGAACCAGTCGGTCTTCATGGTCACCGTCTCGCCGCGCAGCAGTGGCACGATCGCGGCCAGCGCCTGGGCCATCATGCTCCGCTGGCGCATCGGGTCGATGCCCATCATGAAGGCGTCCGAGGCCAGTTGGCCGGGGCCGGAGCCGAACATCACCCGTCCGCGCGCTTGCAGGTCCAACTGCACGATGCGGTCCGCCAGGACCAACGGGTGGTGGTACGGCAGCGAGTTGACGCCGGTACCGAGCCGGATCCGGGTGGTGCGTTCGGCGGCGGCGGCGATGAACACCTCGGGCGAGGCGATCGTCTCGTACCCGGCCGAGTGGTGCTCGCCGATCCACGCCTCCTCGAAGCCGAGCGCGTCCAGGTGCTCGACCAGGTCGAGGTCCCGGCGCAGTTGCAGCGCGGGGTTGCCGTCGATGCCGTGGTAGGGGGCGATGAAGGCGCCGAAGCGGGTCGGGGGAGCGGCTGCGGACACGAGTGGAACCCTTCATAGGAACGTAGGACACAAGAACATGCTTGAATGAGTTATGTCCTACATGGAGGATGACGAGGAAACAAGGGGCGACGGCCGCACGGCGCCGCGCACCCGGCGCACCGCCGGCGGCGGGCCCAGTGCGCGCACGTTGTTGTTGACCGTGCTGGGGGAGTACGTGCGCTGGCCCGGGCACGACGGCGTGTGGTCGCCGACGGCGGTGGCCGCGCTCGGCGCGCTCGGTGTGCCGGAGGCGGCGACCCGGCGGGCGATCACCCGCCTGACGCAGGAGGGCTGGCTGTCGGCCCGGGCGCAGGGGCGCTACACCCGGCTGACCCTCGCGCCGTCGTTGTACCGGCTGCTCACCGGGTGGACCGAGCGGCTGTCCCGGGCGACGCGCGAGACGCCCTGGTCGGGGCAGTGGCAGCAGTTGCTCCTGCGGCCGCCGGCGGCACTGCGCGAGGCGCGCGCGGTGGTCGAGGAGCAGCTCGCGTTCGAGGGCTTCGGCGATCTGGGCCGAGGGGTGTGGATCGCGGCGGACCCGGGCGGGGTGGACGCGCTGCGGGCGCTGATCGACGAACGCGGCCTGACCGGGCACGCGACCTGGATGACCTCCACCGTGTGCGACGGGGCGCGCGAACGGGCCCTGGTCGACCAGGCGTGGGACCTGAGTGCGGTACGGGCGGACCTGGAGGCGTTCGTGAACCGATTCACCGATGCCCGGGCGGGCGCCGACGAGGAGGCTTTCGAGCTGCGCACCAGGCTGGTGCACGCGTGGCGGCTGACCTTCGAACGCGACCCGCGGCTGCCCGCGGCGCTGCTGCCGGCGGACTGGCCGGGACCGGCCGCGAGCGACCTGTTCGTGGCCACGTGGCGGCGGGTCCACGAGCCGGCGCAGCGGTGGTGGGCGCACCTGGATCGGGATCCGCGAACGGGCTGACGTTCCCCCGAACGGACCTCGTTCCGGCCGGCGCCCCACCGGTCGGGGCGAGGTCCGTCGTCGTTTTCGTCTCGCCCGGCGGCGCGGTGCGCTTGCGAAGGGATACCCCCACCCCCTACCTTCTTCTCATGCTCGTATGAAGAGCTGTTCAGACGTTACGATGTCCGAGTCGATGCGATGGCGGACGTGATCGTGGAGGTGACCCGGTGGCGCAGCCGGTGAACGCGGATCTGGTGGACTCGGTGCGGTCGCGGCTGCCCGACGGCCCCCATCTGGCCGAGACCGCGGACGTGTTCGCGCTGCTGGGCGATCCCGGGCGGCTGACCCTGCTGGTCGCGCTGTTGGAGGGCGAACTGTGCGTACGCGACCTGGCCGCCGCGTGCGGGCAGGGCGAGTCGGCGGTCTCGCACCAGCTTCGGCTGCTGCGCGCGCACCAGGTGGTGACGGTGCGCCGGGAGGGCCGATTGGCCTACTACCGGCTCGCGGACGCCCACGTACGCCTGCTCCTGGACGTGGCGCTGGCGCACATCGGCCACGCCCCCGCCACCGATCACACCGGCTGCGCGAGCGAGATTCCCGGAGGGATTTCATGACCACCCGCGAGCACGACCACGCCCCGGGCGCACCCGGGTCCGCCGCGCCGGCCGGCGAGTCGTACGGTGCCCATGCCGCCCCCGACGGCCACGGCGGCCACGACCACGGGGGATCCGGGCACGCGGGTCACTCCCACGGTGTGGCCCCGGACGCGGACCGGCGCTACCTGACCGCCGCGCTCGTGCTGATCGGCGCGTTCATCGTGGTCGAGGTCATCGTCGGCATCCTGGCGAACTCGCTCGCGCTGATCACCGACGCCGGACACATGGTCACCGACGCGTTCGCGATCGGCCTCGCGCTGGTCGCCATGCGCCTCGCGGCCCGACCCGCGCGCGGGCGCTGGACGTACGGATTCAAGCGCGCCGAGATCCTGTCCGCGCAGATCAACGGCATCACGTTCCTGGTACTCGCGGTGTGGTTCACCTACGAGGCGGTCCGCCGGTTGATCTCGCCGCCCGACGTCGAGGGCGCGCTGGTGATCGTCACCGCCGCGGTCGGCATCGTGATCAACGTGATCGCGGCGTGGTTGATCTCGCGGGCCAACCGCTCCAGCCTCAACATCGAGGGCGCCTACCAGCACATCCTGAACGACCTGTGGGCGTTCATCGCGACGCTGATCTCCGGCATCGTGGTGCTGAGCACCGGCTTCGCCCGGGCCGACGCGATCGCGTCGCTGATCGTCGCGGCGCTGATGCTCAAGTCCGGTATCGCGCTGGTCCGCGAGTCGTGGCGGATCTTCCTGGAGGCGGCCCCCGCCGGCATCGAGCCGGACGCGGTCGGCAGCGACCTGGCCTCGGTCGAGGGCGTCACCGAGATCCACGACCTGCACATCTGGACCATCACGTCCGGCTTCCCGGCGCTGTCCGCACACGTCCTGGTCGAGCCCGGCGACGACTGCCACCGAGTGCGCGACCGGCTTCAGGAACGGCTGCGCGAGCGGTACGCGATCACCCACACCACGCTCCAGGTCGACCACGCCGACCCGGCGGTGCTGGCGATCGGCACGACGCGGGGGCACTGCGAGGACCCGCACGGGGCGGTGCACACGCCCTGACGGGTGGGGCGGACGGCCGAGGGGCCCGGGTACCGATCGGTACCCGGGCCCCTCGGCATGTTCCCTGGTGCTCGGTTCGAGGCGGCCTGCTCAGTTCGAGGCGGCGGCCCGGACCGTGCGCAGGCGCTCGGAGCGCAACTGCTCGTGCCAGTGGTCCCCCAGCGGGGTCAGCGGAACGCCGGTTGCCCAGGTGAGCAGCAGGTCGGCGAGCGCCGGGTTGCGCGACATCACCGGCCCGTGCATGTACGTGCCGATCACCCGACCCGCGTAGGCGCCCTCGGTGCCGTCGCCGGTCCCGTTCCCGTTGCCGTGGGTGACCCTGGCCAGCGGCTTGGCGCCGGGGCCCACGTAGGTGACGCCCTGGTGGTTCTCGAAGCCGGAGAGCACCGGCAGGCCGAGCGCCGGGTCGACCTCGGCCAGCACCTCGCCGACGCAGCGCTTGCCGGGCGCGCCCCGGCCGGAGCGTACGTCCAGCAGACCCAGGCCCGCCTCGGGCTGGTCCAGGTCGTCGATGAACTCGTTGCCGATGATCTGGTATCCGGCGCACACCGCGAGCAGCGCGGCGCCGGCGCCCACGGCGGTGGCCAGTCCCGGGTCGCGGCGCAGCCGCTCGGCGGCCAGGCGCTGCGGCCGGTCCTCGCCGCCGCCGATCAGGTAGATGTCACCGGAGGTGGGCACGGGCTGGTCGGAGCGCACGTCCACGCGCTCGACCTCGATGCCGCGCATCAGCGCGCGCCGCTCCACGATCAGCGCGTTGCCCTGGTCGCCATATGTGCTGAGCAGGTCCGGGTAGATCCAGACCAGGCGCAGCCTGCTCTCACCGATCATGCCTGTGCCGCTTCCTTGATCGTCTTGCGAAGCTGTTGGAACGCCGTGTAGTTGGCGATGACCTCGATCTGGCCGGGCGGCGAGGCGGCGACCGCCTGGGCGAGCGTCTCGAAGACCTGGAATTGCAGGCCCGCGACCTCCAGTCGGACGGCCAGGTCGAGCCGACGCTGGCCGAGCACGAACAGCGGGCGGCCGGCGAGCTGGGTGAAGTCGACGTCCCAGATCCACGAGGTGTCCTTGCCGTCCGCGTCGAGCGCGTTGACGGACAGGATCACCGGGGTGGGCGGCGGGTCGATCAGCGAGAACGTCTCGACCCAACCGGCCGGGTTCTTCGCGAGCAACAGGCGCAGCTTGCGACCCAGGTAGTCGACCACGTCGTAGCGGCCGGCGACGGCGGTGACGTGCTTCATCCGCTCCAGGGCCGCGTCCACGGGCACCCCGAACAGCGACGCGACGGCCGCGGCGGTGACCGCGTTGGCCCGGTTGGCGCGGCCGGGGAGCTGGAGGTGCAGTGGCCACACCTGCCCGTCCGGGTCGACCATGCGATCCCCGGCCAGCGACCAGGTCGGCGAGGGACGGCGGAAGTCGCACTCCGAGCAGAACCAGTCGTCGCCCGGACGCTGCATCACGCCGCCGCACTGCGGGCAGGACCAGGAGTCCTCCTGCCAGGTCTGCCCGGCGGCGACCCACAACACGTCCTTGCTGGAGGAGGCGGCCCACACGATCAGCGGGTCGTCCGCGTTGGCGACCACGATCGCGTCGCGCCCGCGCAGGCCCTCGCGCCACTTCTCGGCGAGCATCCGGGTCTCGGCGGCGCGGTCGAGCTGGTCGCGGGAGAGGTTGAGCAGCGCGATGGCGACCGGGTCGGAGTCGCGGGCGACACCGGCGAGATACTTCTCGTCGACCTCGATCACGCCGTAGCGGGCCTCGGCGCCGGCGCCCGCGAGCGCGGAGGTGATGCCGGCCGGCATGTTCGCGCCCAGCGCGTTGGACACCACGGGACCCGCCGCGCGCATCGCCTCGGCGACGAGGCGGGTGGTGGTGGTCTTGCCGTTGGTCCCGGAGATCAGCACCACCTGCAGGTCCACCGACAACTGCGCGAGCAGGTCCGGAGCGAGCCGCAGCGCGAGCTTGCCGCCGATGACCGAACCGCTGCCCTTGCCGGCGCGTCGCGAGATGGCCGCGGTCACCCGACTCGCGGTGATCGCCAGTTTGGAACGCGGCGGCAACGCCTTGGGGGAGCGCTGCGGCGCACCCCCCTGGCCGGGAACGCTATTGCCTGACATCGAAGAAGGTTCCTCCAAGCGACGGCCCCGACCGGCGGTGGCCCATGACCGGTTGTACCGGCCGCCACCCTATAGGCGTGGACGCGCGGGGTGGTTGTCGTGGTTGCGCCCTGTCCGGGTCGCGAGGGTGTGTCCGCCCACACCCGCGCCTCGCGTGGGTCGGGGTTTCGCGGCGGGTGGGCGTGCGCGCTCCGGGCGCGTGGCCCGGAGCGCGGGTTGGTGCTTTGGGGTTACGGAAGGCGCCAGTCGATCGGTTGTGCCCCCTGGGCCACCAGCAGGTCGTTGGTGCGGGAGAAGGGGCGGGAGCCGAAGAAGCCGCCGGCGGCGGACATCGGGGAGGGGTGGGCCGACTCCACCACCGCCGCGCCGGGGCCCAGCAGCGGCCGGGCGTTGCGGGCGTCGCGGCCCCACAGGATGGACACCAGCGGAGTGCCGCGCGCCGCGAGGGACTTGATCGCCTGCTCGGTGACCTCTTCCCAGCCCTTGCCGCGGTGGGCGGCGGGGCGACCGGGGGCGGTGGTCAGCGCGCGGTTGAGCAGCAGCACACCCTGGGAGGCCCACGGGGTCAGGTCGCCGTTGGTCGGCATCGGCAGGTCCAGGTCGCGGTTCATCTCGGTGAAGATGTTGATCAGCGAGCCCGGCAACGGCCGTACCTCGGGGGCGACCGCGAAGCTCAGTCCCACCGCGTGTCCGGGGTTGGGATAGGGGTCCTGACCCACGATCAGAACCCGCACATCCGCGAACGGCTGCGTGAACGCCCGCAACACATTCGCGCCCGCGGGCACGTAACGCCGCCCCGCGGCGATCTCTCCTCGCAGGAAGTCGCCCATGGCGGCCACACGGCCCGCCACCGGTTCCAGGGCCTTCGCCCATCCTGCCTCGACAATTTCGCCCAACGGCCGTGCCACCATGGGAGTTGAGCATAGGGCAAACGGGTGACACCCCCTGCCGTAGAGGCGTTGCGCGGGCACTCCCTGGCACGGGCCGGGTTCGTGCCGCGCCGCCGGCCCGGATTCGCCCGGACGCGGTCGGGCCCGGGTGCCCCGGTCGGGCGCCCGCGGTTCGCCGGCCGGGCGGCCGAGGCGATCCGCCTCGCCGCACCCGGACCGGCGGCCGCGGGCTACTCGATCAAGCCCGTCACGATGTCCCAGGCATCCTCGGGGTCCGAGCCGGCCAGGGACAGGGCCACCGCCGCCTCGCACGCGGCCAACGCGAAGACCGCGCCCACCCACGTGCGTTCCGCGGGGGTCAGGCGGCGCCACTCGATCGCGCCGCCGGCCCCGTCGACCAGATCCGAGGCCACCACGAGCCAGCCCCACTCGGCACTGCCGCGGCCGGCCGCGAGGGCGCGCAGTACGCCCGTGCCCAGCAGGACATCCCGCGCGCCGAGGCCGCGGCCCAGCAACGACGCCTCCCGGGCCGCGGTGGGCCGCAACCACACCCCACCGCGCGGAGCCACCATGGACACCACCCCGGCGGCGACTCTTCCCGCCGCCAATATCGCCGCCATACGTCCGGCCGACCCGGATATCGCCCCCGAAACCGCCACCACTGCCCCTTATCGACAACAGCTCGCATCCCCCCGGCCCATCGACCGGCGGCCCACACCGTAGCGGTGCCCCGAATCACGGGCCTCGCACCCCCACCACGCACGGGACCCCCGTTCCGGTTTCCGTTCCGGGCGCCCCCCGGGCCTGCCGGGACAAGTCGACGGCAAGCCGGGCGAGTTCGGCCGCAGGTACACGGGCGGCGTGGTGAGGCGGTCGGTGCGGGCGGGGCGGGGTGTGCGGCGTGGTGGCGGCGTGGGCGACGCGGGGTCAGTCGCGAACCGCGCCGTCCGGGCGGTAGACCATCAGGCGGCGGCCCTTGGCGACGCGCAGTTGCGAGGCGCCGGGGCGGACCTCGCCGTCGACGGCGAGTTCGGCGCCCTCCTGGATCTCGGAGAGCCTGACCGTGCGGGCCGTGGAGGCCTCGTACACGCGCGAGGTGCCCAGGGTGCCGGACAACACCGCGGCCACCAGGCGGGTGCGGGCCAGCGGGCGGGAGGCGTCCACGATGCGTACGTCGAGCAGGCCGTCGGTGAGGTCGGGGCGGTAGGTGGGCGCGAAGCCCTCCGGGGCGTACTGGCCGTTGCCCAGGAACAGCAGCCACAACGAGCGCGGCCGACCGTTGACGCGCATCTTGACCGGACCCGCGTCCCGGAGCACCCGGACCAGGCCCACCAGCATGGCCGGCCACTTGCCGATCTTGCCCTCCAACTCCTCGCGGAAGCGCACCAGATCGGGGTAGACGCCGAGCGAGAAGGTGTTCAGGAAGAGCTCGGGACCCAATTCCTCGCCGTCGTCGGAGAACGGGTGCGAGTGGTCGCGCTGCAACTCGGCGACGTCCACCAGCACCGCCTCGCCCGCCGAGAGCGCCATCACGGTGTCCTCCAACCGGGTCAGGCCCAGGTCGCCGGCGAAGTGGTTGAGCGTGCCGGCGGGGAAGACCGCGAGCGGCATGCCCCGGTCGAGCGCGATCCGCGCGGCGCAGTTCACACTGCCGTCGCCGCCCGCGACGCCCAACACCCGCGCCTCCCGGGCCGCCTCGCACAGCAGCGCGACCAGGTCGCCGTTCTGGCCGCGCTCGACCACCTTGGCCCCGGGCAGGAGTTCGCGCAGGCGCTGGGCGGTGTCGCCCTCGGGGCCCGCCGAGCGGTTGACCACGACCACCAGGCCGTCGCCCTCGCCCAGCGCCGGCACCTTCCCGCGCGGCTGCGGCGCGGACGCGGCCTCCACCGGCCGGGTCGGCCACCAGCGCAGCGTCACCGCGGCCAGACCCGCGCCGAGCGCCGCGCCCGCGAGCACGTCACCCGGGTAGTGCACGCCCGTGTACACCCGGGAGAAGGCCACCGAACCGGCCAGCGCGCCGGCCGCCACGCCCAGCGGACGCGACTCCAACGCGACGCCGGTGGCGAAGGCCGCCGCGGACGCCGCGTGCCCCGAGGGGAACGAGGTCGTCCACGGCTGCCGGCTCAGCCGGCGGGCGATCGGTACCGCGTCTATCACCGGCCGGGGCCGGCGCACCCAGCTTTTGAGGACCACATTGGTCACGGTCGACGCCAGCGCCACCGAACCCAGCCCGCGCAATGCCGCCCGGCGCCCGCTGCGTCCACCGGAAAGCGCCATCCCCGCACCGGTCACCGCCCACAGGCGCGAATGGTTCGCCGCGCGCGACAAGGCGGGCAGCGCCTTGTTCGCCCACGGCACATGATGCGTTGCCACCCACGCGAAGGCCGCCCGGTCGGCGGCATGGATCTTTCCCATGGCGCCATCACTACCCGCAAGCGCTCCCGACCCGCAAGCGCTCGGCACACCGCGACCCATGTCACATACGGAGGGCCTCGGACACCTCGGACAGTTCGGCCCGATACTCGATGCGATCGAGCCACTCGGCGGGCCACCCGTCCAGGCCGTGTACGGCGCCGATCATCGCGCCCGCCAGCGCGGCGATCGAGTCCGAGTCGCCGGAGGTGGCCGCGGCCCGGGCGAGCGCCGACCTCGGGTCGTCCGGGTACAGCGCGACGCACAACACCGCCGTGGCCAGCGCCTCCTCCGCGATCCACCCGGCGCCGGTGATGCGGCACGGGTCCGATCGTCGATCGCGCTCCGACAGGGCCCGCTCCAGCCGGGTCAGCACGCCCAGGCATTCGTCCCAGCCGCGCGCGATGAAGCCCTCCGGGGTGTCCGCGAACGGACCACGCCACAGGCCCTCGCCGAGCCAGTCGGCCCGATAGACCTTGCGCTGCGCCTCGGCGTGCGCGCGCAGGTACCCGGGCAGGTCGCCGATGGAGACCCCGACGCGCAGCGCGTGCACGGCGGTCGCGGTCAGGTCCGAGGCGGCCAGCGCGGTGGGGTGGCCGTGGGTGACGGCCGCCTGGAGTTGCGCCGCGCCGCACCGGTCGGCCTCGCCGAGGGCGTCGACCAGGCCCAGCGGGGTGACCCGCATGTTCGCGCCGCAGCCCTTGGAGCCGCGTCGGGTCGCGTCGAGCCAGGTTCGGCCGGCGGCCAGCTCCGCGCACGCGGACATACACGTGTGCCCCGGCGCGCGGGTGTTGTCCGGGGAGTCCCACCAGGTCAGGAAGTGGTGGATCACCAGCGGCGCGAACCGCTCGGCGGTCAACGCGCCACCGTCCGCGCGCGCGTCGATCAGCGCGTGCGCCACCGCCAGGCCCATCTGGGTGTCGTCGGTGACCAGGGCCGGCGTGCCCTCCAGATCCAGCGGGCCGGGCAGTTCGTACCGCCGCACGATCTGTGCGTAGGACAGGAACTCCGTCGGCGCGCCCAACGCGTCCCCGTACGCCAGGCCGAACATGCTCCCGCGCACGCGCTCCGCGTTCCCCACCATGTGGCACCACCCTTCGTCGAGCACCAGCCTGCCGGCCCGACGATCATCGCCCGGATCTTTTTCCGGTTCGGCTCGATGCGGCCGGCGCGGGGCGGTGCCGGGCACGCCGGCGCGCGGGGCGCGGGCCGACGTGGCGGGTCGAGAACGGCGGGCCGAGGTGGCGCGTGGGGACGGTGCGTCCGGGCGGCCCGCCGGGTGAGGCGCCCGTTAGGTGAGGGTTCGGAATCGGCGGCCCGGGGCGAAGCTGAGGGCATGGACGTACTCTCCGGTCGCATCCTGCTGCGGCCCACCGATCTCGAACGCTCGCTGGTCTTCTACCGCGATGTGCTCGGACTCGCGATCGCCCGCGAGTTCGGGACCGGGATCCATCGCGGGACCGTGTTCTTCCTCGGCGGAGGCTTCCTGGAGGTCTCCGGCAGCGCGTCCGCGGTCGGGCCGGGGTCCGAGGATCTGCGACTGTGGCTCCAGGTACGGGATCTGGTCGCCACCCACAAGGAACTCCTGGGCAAGGGCGCCACCGTGCTGCGCGAGCCGCGCCGCGAGGCGTGGGGGTTGGACGAGATGTGGATCGCCGATCCGGACGGCGTGCGGATCTGCGTGGTGCAGGTTCCGGACGAGCATCCGATGCGCTTTCGACCCGGGATCTGACGGGTCGTCCGAAGCGGTGGCGGGAGTCGTCGCGGATCGCCCCGCGAGGCGGTCGCGAACCCCGATCGGCCGGTGGTCCCGGGCCCCTTGACGCTCTCGGGTGGCGACGACACACTCAAGCTACCAGCCGGTAACAATTCGACGATGCCCGGGGGCCCGCCACCCATGACCGCCTTCAACCTCGCCCTGAACGAGGACCAGACCACCATCCGCGACTGGGTGCACACCTTCGCCGCCGACACCATGCGCCCGGCCGCCGCCGAGTGGGACGAGCGCGAGGAGACCCCCTGGCCGATCATCCAGGAAGCCGCCAAGGTCGGACTGTACTCCCTCGACTTCTTCACCACCCAGGCCTTCGATCCCACCGGGCTGAGCATGCCGCTGATCATGGAGGAACTCTTCTGGGGCGACGCCGGGTTGGGCCTGGCGCTGACCGGCACCGCGCTCGCCGCGGCCGGCCTGGTGGCCAACGGCACCCAGGAGCAGATCATCACGTGGGCGCCGGAACTGTTCGGCACCGCCGACGACATCCGGGTCGCCGCGTTCTGCTCCTCCGAGCCCAACGCCGGCTCCGACGTCTCCTCGATGCGCACCCGCGCCGTCCACGACGAGGCCACCGGCGACTGGATCCTCAACGGGGTCAAGACCTGGGCCACCAACGGCGGCATCGCGCACGTGCACGTCGTGGTCGCCACCACCGACCCCGCCCTGGGCTCGCGCGGTCAGGCGAGCTTCGTGATCCCGCCGAACACGCCCGGCCTGTCCCAGGGCCAGAAGTTCAAGAAGCACGGGATCCGCGCGTCGCACACCGCCGAGGTGGTGCTGGACAACGTGCGCGTCCCCGGCGACTGCCTGCTCGGCGGCAAGGAGAAGCTGGACGAACGGATCGCGCGGGCCAAGGCGGGTACGTCCGGGCGCTCGAACGCGGCGATGGCCACCTTCGAGTCCTCCCGCCCGGCGGTGGCCGCCCAGGCGGTGGGCATCGCGCGCGCCGCCTACGAGGTGGCCCTGGAATACGCGCAGGTCCGCGAGCAGTTCGGCCGGCCGATCATCGACAACCAGGGCGTCGCGTTCACCATCGCCGACATGCGCACCCGGATCGACGCGGCCCGACTGCTCACCTGGCGGGCCTCGTGGATGGCGGCGACCAACCAGCCGTTCACCGCGGCCGAGGGCTCGATGTCCAAGCTGTACGCCGGAGAGACCGCCAAGTGGGTGACCTCCGCCGCGATGCAGATCCTCGGCGGCAACGGATACACCCGCGAGTACCCGGTCGAGCGCATGCACCGGGACAGCGCGATCTACACGATCTTCGAGGGCACCAGCGAGATCCAGCGACTGGTCATCGCGCGGACGTTGGCGGACGTGCCGATTCGCTGACGCGGGGCTACCGGGCGCCGCGAGGCGTCGCGTCACTCGGCCCGAGGCACGGGTCGGGTGTCGCGACGGTCGCCCGTGAATCGCCGGTTCAGCCGGTCCAGACCACGTTCATCACGGTGACCCGGACGCGGCTGTCCTCGATGACGAACGTGATGAAGCCGAAGGAGCCGAACGGGGCCTCGCGCATGGTCTTGAGGCCGCTGTGCATTCGGCCGCCGACCGCCCAGGGGTCGCGCTCCAGCGCACTTTCCAGGGTGTTGAGCGCGCCGATCGCGCTGGTGGGCAGGGTTGCCTTCTGGCGGGCGGCGGGCGCGTCGTACACCACCAGGCAGCTCATGCGCGCCTGGTTTGGGCGGCGGGCACGGTTTCCAACCGCTCGCCCGCGTGCAGTCGGGCGGACCGTTCGACAACCCGCTCGTAGTCGCCGGTGCGTCGGAGGATGAGATGGCGCTGCCAGCCGGCCAGGACATCGGCCAGGGCGGCGAGTTGTCCGGTGCCATGAGCGTGGTCGAGCGCGCCGGCGAACTCGCGCTCGAACTCGACACGCGCGTCCTCGGGCAACTCGGCGCGGATCTCGGCGGGCGACGGCCAGCGGGCGCCGCCGACGCGGATGACGAGATCGGCGGTGCGGGGCGCGGGAACGGGAAGCTGCTCGTCCATGTACTGAGCGTGCCGGCCCGGCCGGACCGCGCGGTAGTCGGCGCGTGCGCGTCGGGCGTACGCCCCGCGTCGTTGGGCGCGCGCCGCGCGCGACCCCGGATGCGACGGTCCGACCGGGCTCGGCCCGGGTCAGCGCATCGGTGCCGGTTGTGGTTCGGGTTCCGGCTCGTCCGGGACCGGCGGCCGGCCCGGGTCCGGCGGCAGCGGCTCGGGGCCGGGTTCCGGCAGCGGGTGCGGGCTGGGCATCGGCGGGACCGGGGGCAACGGGTCCGGCCACGGATCGGTCACGGTAACCTCCTGGCGAGGCGGGGTCCGGACGAGTCCGGACACGTCGCGGCGGCGACGTCACTTTCCGAATACCCCGCCGGCGCCGGACCACCGCCCGCGGTGGTCGTCCGGGGCGCGGACATCCGACGCCCCCATGACGCCCACACAAACCGTGTCGAACCGGGGTCGTGCCCGAGGAAGCTCGACACCCGGGGGAAGAGGGCCGACCATCCCCCGGTTGCACCTAATCTGAAGGCCCTCGTTCGAACAGGAGAACCTCATGGGCGGCCAGGTCCCGATCAGCGAAACCCCCCTCCCGGGCATCGGTACGCAGTACACCCTGTCCACCGTCGCGGGCCGGGCCATCTCCGTGGTCGCCGGCCGGGACGGCGTGCGTCGGATCGCCTTCTACAACGTCGACGACCCCGACGCGTGCGGCCCGGGCGTGCGGCTGACCCGCGCCGAGGCCGTCGCGCTCGCGGAACTGCTCGCCGAGGACTGACCCACCCGCCCGCGGACCCCCCTCAACCCGCGGTTCGAGCCGCAGACCGTCCTGCCCCTTCGAACACCGCGAGCACAACCCACCCATGCACCCGGCAACACTGCTCATCGAACTCGGCGCCATCATCCTGGGCCTGTCCATCCTCGGCCGGGTCGCGACCCGGATGGGGATGTCGCCCATTCCCTTCTACCTCCTCGGCGGCCTCGCCTTCGGCCACGGCGGCGTGCTCGACCTGTCACAGAGCGACAACTTCATCGAGATCGGCGCCGAGATCGGCGTCGTCCTGCTCCTGCTGCTGCTGGGCCTGGAATACACGGCCGGCGAACTGGTCACCAACCTGCGCGCCGCCGCGCCCGCCGGAGCGATCGACGCGCTGCTCAACGCGGTGCCCGGCTTCGTGGCCGGCCTGCTGCTCGGCTGGGGGCCCACCGCCGCGCTCGCACTGGCCGGCGTCACCTGGATCTCCTCGTCCGGGGTGATCGCGAAGGTACTCGGCGACCTGGGCCACCTGGGCAACCGGGAGACCCCGGTGGTGCTGTCCGTGCTGGTCATCGAGGACCTCGCGATGGCGCTCTACCTGCCCATCCTGACCGCGCTGCTGGCCGGCGTCGGACTGCTCGGCGGCTCGCTCACCGTGGCCATCGCGCTGGGCACGATCAGCATCGTGCTCTTCCTCGCGCTCCGGCACGGCGGCCGGATCTCCAAGGCGCTCTCCAGCGAGGAACCGGAGTTCCTGCTGCTGGGCGTGCTCGGCCTGACCCTGTTGGTCGCCGGCATCGCGGACAAGCTGCAAGTGTCCGCCGCCGTCGGCGCCTTCCTGGTCGGCATCGCGATCTCCGGCGACGTCGCCGAACACGCGCAGACCCTGCTCGCGCCACTGCGCGACCTGTTCGCGGCCGTCTTCTTCGTGTTCTTCGGTCTGTCCACCGACCCCGGCGCGCTGCCCGGCGTACTGCTGCCCGCCGCCGCCCTGGCGCTGATCACCGCGCTGACCAAGATCGCCACCGGCTACTGGGCCGCCGCCCGCGCGGGCATCGCCAAACCCGGCCGCTACCGGGCGGGCGGTGCGCTGGTCGCGCGCGGCGAGTTCTCCATCGTGATCGCCGGCCTGGCGGCGACCTCGGGTGTCGAGCCGCGGATGGGACCGTTCGCCGCCGCGTACGTGCTCATCCTGGTGGTGGCCGGCCCCTTCACGGCGCGCTACGCCGAGCCCGTGCTGCGCCGCCTGTTCGGCCCCAAGGCGGTGCCGGCCCCGATCGAGGAGGACGACGACCTGACGCCGCGGTAGCGGCGGACGGTCGGGCCCCTGCCCGGTCCGGGCCGGGGTGGCACACCCCGAGTCGGCGTATCCCCAACGGGATGCGCCGACTTCGCGTTTCGAGAAGAACCCCTTATCGCGGGCTTGTGGTTCCCACCCGGTTACCTCCGTATCGTCGTTGACGGTAACCCAAGGCATCGGTCCGACTCCGGCCCGCCGCGCCCCCGCCGCCGTCCCGCCCGCGGCCGTGCGCGTCGCGGTCGTCGACGCGCGATCCCGACCGCTACGAGAGGACGCCCGCAGATGAGTCCCACCAGGTGGCTGCACTACTTCGAGACGCAGATCCCGCTCGCCGAGGAGCCGCTGCTCGTCGCGGCCCGACTGGCCGGCTCCGGCCTGCACGCGTCCTACGTGGTCTACGAGAATGGCGGCACGTGGTCGTACGCGGGCGGGGTGCGGGCCGAACTCACGCTGGACCGGCACGGCGCCAGGCTGAGCCGAGAGCACGAGCCGGACATCGTGCTGCCCTGGGACGACCGGCCGCTGGACCTGGTGTCCCGACTCCTGGACACCGTGACGGTGCCCGAGTGGCGCGCGTACGGCTGGGCGGCCTTCGAACTGTCCTACGCCAAGGACGGCGACCTCACGCACGTCGGCGACGAGCGACTGCTGCACCTGGTGGTGCCGCGCGCCGAGGTCCGACTGGAGGAGGGGCACGCGCTGTTGCGCGCGGTCGACCAGGAGACGCTGAGCGCCCTGATGACCACGATCGACACACCGGTCGCGGGATCCGCCGAGCCGGCCCGACCGCTGGACGTGCACGGCCGGGGCGAGTTCGAGTACCGCGAGGCGGTCAAGCTCGCGGTGGACGAGATCAACCACGGCGACCTGCACAAGGTGATCCTCTCCCGGGTGGTCGACGTGGACGAGGACATCGACCTGATCGCCACCTACGTGACCGGCCGGCGGAGCAACAACCCGGCCCGCTCGTTCCTGCTCGACCTCGGCGGCATCGAGGCGATCGGCTTCAGTCCGGAGATCGTGGTCAAGGTGTCCGCGGCGGGCACCGTGGTCAGCCAACCGCTGGCGGGCACCCGCGCGCTGACCCCCGACCTGCTCGTCAACGAGGGCCTGCGCGCCGACCTGCTGGCCTCCGCGAAGGAGGTCTACGAGCACGCGATCTCGGTCAAGACCGGGACCGACGAACTCGAGGACGTGTGTGTGGAGGGCAGCGTGTCGGTGCCCGAGTTCATGACCGTACGCGAGCGCGGCAGTGTGCAGCACCTGGCTTCCCGGGTGTCCGGGCAACTGGCGCCGGGCGCGGGCATCTGGGACGCCTTCGCCGCCGTCTTCCCGGCGGTGACCGCGTCCGGCGTGCCCAAGGACGCCGCGTACACCTCGATCCGCCGACACGAGCCCGGCGCGCGCGGTCTGTACAGCGGCGCGGTGCTCACGGTGGACCACACCGGCGAACTGGACGCGGCCCTGGTGCTGCGCAGCGCCTACCGCAAGGACGGGCACACCTGGCTGCGCGCGGGCGCCGGCATCGTCGGCCACTCGACGCCGGAACGGGAGTTCGAGGAGACCTGCGAGAAGTTGGAGAGCGTGGCGCGCTACCTGGTGCCCGCGCGGGAGGAGGACGCGTGATGAGGTTCCACGAAGACGTGTTCGTCGCGGGCGTGGGCTCGTATCGACCCGACGTGGTGAGCACCGCGTTCGCGGTCGGCGCGTCCTGGTACGACCCGGCGGACCGCGAGGCGTCCGGCATGGAGTCGGTGATGGTCGCCGGGGACCTGCCCGGGCCGGACATGGCGGTGCGGGCGGCCGAGGTCGCGGTGCGCCGATCGGGCCACGATCCGGACGACTTCGGCGCGCTGCTGCACACCGCCACCCACCACCAGGGCCCGGACGGCTGGTCGGCGCCGCACTACGTGCTGCGCAACACGTTGGACCGGCCGATCACCGCGGTCCAGGTGGGGCCGGGTTGTCTGGGTTCGCTGGCCGCGTTGGAGAGCGCCGCGTACCGGCTGCTCGGCAACCCGGACCACGACGCGGTGCTGCTGACCTGCGGAGACAACTTCGGTACCCCGCTGGTGGATCGGTGGCGGGCGTCGAAGTTGTTCCTGCTCGCGGACGGCGGCGCGGCCGCGGTGGTGTCCCGGCGGGCCGGCTTCGCCCGACTGCTGGCCTTCGGGGCGGTGTCGAATCCGTCGATGGAGGAACTGCACCGAGGCGGCGAGAAGCGCTTCCCGCCCGGCATCACCATCGGCCGCTCGCTCAACTTCGAGGAACGCAGCGCCTATTGGCGCGAGCAGTGGGCCAAGGGTGTGGCACCGCCGATGGGGCACTTCGGTGACGTGGTGGCCGATACGGTCGAGCGCACGCTGGCCGAGGCCGGCCTGGCGTTGGACAAGGTGGCCCGGATCTGCCACTCCGGCTACACCCGGGGCGCGTTGGAGAGCATCTACCTCGACCCGCTGGGCATCGACGACACACGCGGCACCTGGGAGCTCACCCGCACGCTCGGGCACGCCGGTGCGGCGGACCCGTTCATCGGCCTCGAACACGTGTGGACCGGCGGCGAGGTGGTCCCCGGCGATCACGTCCTGCTGTTGTGCGCCGGGCCGGGCATGGAGACCGACTGCGCGGTGCTGGAGATCCTCGCCCCGTACGAGCCCGCGAAGGAGGGCTGACCGATGCCGGACGGATGTGTACCGTGGCCGGCGGAGGTCGCCGCACGCTATCGGCGCGACGGGTTGTGGCTCGGCGTCGACCTCGGCGGCCTGCCCCGGGCCTGGGCCGACGCGCACGGCGACCGCACCGCCCTGGTCGGCGGCGAACGCAGGCTCTCCTACCGCGACCTGGCCGACCGGATCGACCGGATGGCGGCCGGCTTCCACCGGCTGGGCCTGCGTCCCGGCGAGCGGGTGGTGCTCCAGCTGCCCAACGTCGCCGAGTTCGTGATCGTCGCGTTCGCGCTGTTCCGGGTCGGCGTCAAGCCGGTGTTCTCGCTCGCGTCGCACCGTGCCAACGAGATCCGGCACCTGTGCGAGTCGTCCGGGGCGTCGGCATACGTGGTGCCCGATCGTCATCGGGGCTTCGACCACGCCGGTCTCGCGCTCCGCATGCTCGACGAAGTCCCTTGTCTGCGCGCGGTGTTCGTGCACGGCGACCCGCCGCCCGGAGCCGGCGCATCGGTGTTCGCACTGGCGAGCGTGGACGCCGATCCGCTCCCGCTGCCCGCGAACGACCCGGCGGATGTGGCGTTCTTCCTGCTCTCCGGCGGAACCACCGCGCTGCCCAAGCTGATTCCGCGCACGCACGACGACTACGCCTACCAGATCCGGACGGCGGCCGAGGTGTGCGAAGTCGGCCCGGACGAGGTGTACCTGGCCGCGCTGCCGGTGGAGTTCAACTTCACCTGGGGCTGCCCCGGTGTGCTCGGTACGCTCGCGGCCGGCGGCACCGTCGTGTTGGCCGAGGACCCCTCCGCCGACGATTGTTTCCGTGCCATCGAGCGCGAGCGGGTCACCCTCACCTCGGTGGTGCCCACCGTGGCCCGGCTGTGGCTGGAGGCGCTGGAGTGGGGGGCGGCGGACCTGTCGAGCCTGCGGCTGATCCAGATCGGCGGCGCCAAGCTGCCGGTCGAACTGGCCGCCCGGATCGAGCCGGGCTTCGGCTGCCGATTGCAGCAGGTGTTCGGGATGGCCGAGGGCCTGCTCGCGATGTCCCGCCCCGACGACGACGCCGAGGCCGTCCTGACCACGCAGGGCCGCCCGATCTCGGCGGCCGACGAGGTGCGCGTGGTGGACGAGCGGGACGCCGATGTGCCGCTCGGCGCGGTCGGTGAACTGCTCACCCGCGGCCCGTACACGCTGCGCGGCTACTACCGCGCCGACGAGCACAACGGGCGCGCCTTCACCTCGGACGGCTTCTACCGCACCGGCGACCTGGCCCGACTGACCCCGGCCGGGCACCTGGTGATCGAGGGGCGGCTCAAGGACGTGGTGATCCGCGGCGGCGACAAGATCGCCGCCGGCGAGGTGGAGGGCCACCTGCTGAGCTGCGCCGCGGTGGACGCCGCCGCGGTGGTCCCGGTCGCGGACGAGTTCCTCGGCGAGCGCATCCACGCGTTCGTGATCTGCCGGGGCGAACCGCCGACCCTGGCCGACCTCAAGCGGGCCCTGCACGAGCGCGGGCTGGCCGAGTACAAGCTGCCCGACCGGATGGAACACGTCGACGCCTTCCCGCTGACCGCGCTCGGCAAGGTGGACAAGAAGGTCCTCACGGCAGCGGCGAACGACCCGACACTGAGCCGGAATTGGGGACCGGCCGCAACCGTCTCCGAACACCGGGAAGGGTGAACCGGACATGGACGGCACCACCAGCACCAGCACCAGCACTTCCGGCACCACCGGCACGACCGGGACCGCCGGGCCCACCCCCGCTCCGCCGACCTCGGCCGACCTGCGCGAGAGCGTCTCGGCGATGATCGGCACCCCCTCCGGCGAGATCGCCGGCGATGCCAACCTCGTGCTGCTCGGCCTGGGTTCGCTGGAGATGATGCGCCTGGTCACCCGGTGGCGACGGCAGGGCCTGGCGGTCGAATTCCGCGACCTGGCCGCCGAACCGACCATCGACGCGTGGACCGAGCGGTTCGCCGCGGCCGGAGCGAAGGGGCAGCCGGAGGCGGACCGATGAGCGCGCTGTTGATCCGGGGCGGCTGCCTGTATCCGGGAGACACCGGCGCACGGGTGATCCCGGACGGTTCGGTCCTGGTCGAGGCCGGGCGGATCGCCGCGGTCGGGACCACCGCCGATGTCGAGGCCGGCTTGACGCCGGCCCTGCGGGCGGACCTGCGCACGATCGACGCGCGCGGGAAGATGATCCTGCCCGGCTTCGTGAACGCGCACTGGCACGAGATGTTCGCACTGCGGTTCCCGTTCAAGGGGGCCCTGCGACCGCCCGCCGATCGGGACGACAAGCCCGCGTTCATGGCCCTGGGCGGCGACATCCGGCAGATCTCGACCGCCTTCGACGTCTTCCACGATCAGCTCGAACTGCTCACCCCGGACGAGGCGTCGGCCATCGCGCGCTACTCGATGTGGACCCAGTTGCGGTCGGGGACGACCACCCTCGGCGACGTCGGCTCGTTCAACCGGCCCCAGGCGCTGATCGGGGCCGCACGGGACCTGGGCATGCGCTGCGTGGTCAGCACGTGGGCGAGCGACGCGGTGTGCGCGGAGGGCGAGACACGGTTTCGTCGCACCCGTGACGCGGACGACGAACTGCGCCGGATCGAGGACGTGCTGCGCGAGGTCGCGGCCGATCCCGACGGGCTGGTCCGGGCCTGGCCGACCGCGGTCTACGGCACCAACATGAGCGACGAACTCGGCGCCGGGCTGGCAGAGTTGGTGGACCGCTACGACGTTCCGTTCGGCACGCACGTGGGTGCGCTGCGCAACGAGTCCGCGGTCATGCTGGCCTACCACGGCAACACCCCGGTCCGCCGGTTCGCCGAACTCGGGTTGCTGTCCGACCGGTTCATGGCGGTGCACTGCGCGTTCGCGGACGAGGACGAGAGCAAGCTGCTGATCGAGGCGAACGCGCACATCAGCCACTCGCCGGCGAAGTACGGTCCGGCGGGGGAGTCCGCGCTGACCGAGACCCGGGCGATGCCCCGGTTCCGGCGCGCCGGTCTGGACGTCTCGCTGTCCACGGACGGTGCCTCGCTGCCGATCGGCGGCATGGCCGAGGCCATGCGGGCCTGCTGGCAGATGTACAACGAGATGTACGCCGATCCCACCGAGGTGTTGCCCACCGACGCGCTGGCGATGGCCACCCGGCTGCCCGCCCGAGGTCTGGACTGGGCCGCGGAGATCGGCAGCATCGAGGCGGGCAAGCAGGCGGACCTCCAGCTGATCCCGACCGACGACTGGCGCTACCTGCTCAACCCGCGTCCTCTGGAGGCCTTCCTCGCACTCGGCGGATCCACCGACGTGGACACCGTCCTGGTCGCGGGCCGGGTCCTGGTCGAGGGCGGCCGGGCCACCGGCGTCGACGAGGCCGACCTGGAAGCGGAGTACCTGGCGGCGCTCGGCTCGTTCTCGGTGCGCTGCCTGGGCATCGACCCGGACGTGGTGGCCGCGCTCACCGGACGACCCCGGAAATCTCGACGACAGCGGAAATGAGGTGTGCCCGATGCGCGACACGACGGCCCTGGTCACCGGGGCGGCAGGTGGCATCGGCGGTGCGGTGACGCGCGCGCTGGCCGCCGAGGGGATCGCGGTCGCGGCCCTCGACGCGAACGCCGAGGCGCTCGGGCCGCCGGTCAAGGAACTGACCGAGGCCGGACACCGCGTGCGCGGATTCGCCGCCGACGTGCGATCGAGCGCGGACGTGGACGCGGTGGTGGCCCGAATCGAGGACGAACTGGGACCGATCGGCTACCTGGTCAACGCGGCGGGGGTGCTGCGCACCGGCGCCGCGGCCGAACTCTCCGATCAGGACTGGGAGCAGACCTTCGCGGTCAACACGACCGGTGTCTTCCACGTGTGCCGCGCGGTGGCCCGCCGGATGATCCCGCGCGCGAGCGGCGCGATCGTCACGGTGGCCTCCAACGCGGCGGGCACCCCGCGCTGGGACATGGCGGCATACGCGGCGTCCAAGGCCGCGGCGACCGTCTACACCAAGTCGCTCGGCCTGGAACTGGCCGGGCACGGCATCCGGTGCAACGTGGTCGCCCCGGGCTCCACCGACACGCCGATGCTGACCTCGTTGTGGGCGGACGGCGACGCGCGCGCGGCCTCGATCGAGGGCACCGCGGCCACCTTCCGGGTCGGCATTCCGCTCGGCCGACTCGCCCGCCCGCAGGACGTCGCGGACGCGGTGCTGTTCCTGCTCTCCGACCGCGCCGCGCACATCACGCTCCACCAGCTCACGGTCGACGGCGGCGCGGCGCTGGGCAACTGAGCGCGCGCTCCGTCGAGCGTCCCCCACCGCACGAGAAAGGAGGCATCATGGCGATCCCGGCGATCGCGTCCTACCCCATGCCGACCGAGGACGAGCTGCCGCGCAACGTCGCGTCCTGGACGATCGATCCCGCGCGCGCGGTGTTGCTGATCCACGATCTGCAGCACTACTTCATGCGGCCCTTCGACGCGGACCGGGCGCCGATGGCCGACCTGATGGACAACGTCGCCGCGCTGCGGGCCCGGTTCGCCGAATGCGGCGCGCCGGTCGCGTACACCGCGCAACCCGGCGGGATGAGCGACGAACAGCGCGGCCTGCTCAAGGACTTCTGGGGCCCGGGGATGACCGCCGAGCCCGGGCAGCGGATGATCCCGGACCGGATCGCGCCGAACGCGGCGGACACCGTGTTCACCAAGTGGCGGCCCAGCGCGTTCTTCCGCACCGGCCTGCTCGACCTGCTGCGCGCGCAGGGCCGGGATCAGTTGGTGATCTGCGGCGTCTACGCGCACGTGGGCATCCTGATGACCGCGCACGAGGCCTTCTCGCACGACATCGAGACCTTCGTGGTGGCCGACGCGGTGGCCGACTTCTCGCCGGAGTACCACCGGATGGCGCTGGACTATCTGGCGTCCCGGTGCGCGGTGACGGTGTCCACCCGGGTCGCGTTGTCGACGGCGACGGCGACGGCGACGACGTCGGGCGGAGCCAAGCGATGACCGGCCCGCCGCCCGGCCCGTCCGTCCTGGATCGCATCCTGGCGCCGGACCCACCGCCGTTCGCGTTGTTGCACCGGCCGGGCGCGGCCGGGCCCGAGCGGATCGACGTACTGCTCGGGCGGATCACCGAGCCGGACCGGATCGCGGACATCCCGCTGCCGCCGGCCGGTGGTCGCGGCCGGCACGAGACGCTGGCCGTGCTGCCGTATCGGCAGATCGGCGAGCGGGGCTACGACTTTCCCGACGACGGCGCACCGCTGCTGGCGATGACCGTCCTGGAGCAGGACGCGGTGTCCGTCGCGGAGATCCTCGATCGGCTGCCGGACGGGCCGATCGAGCTGGGCCGGGGCGGTTTCGACGCCGACGACGAGCAGTACGCGGACACGGTGCGCACGGTGCTCGCGGAGGAGATCGGGCGCGGGACCGGCGCCAACTTCGTGATCAAGCGCTCGTTCCGGGTGGAGATCGGCAACTGGTCGCCGCATACCGCCTTGGCCTTCTTCCGTCGGTTGCTGGGGCGCGACCCGGGCTCCTACTGGACGTTCGTGATCCACACCGCCGGCCGTACGTTCGTGGGCGCCTCGCCGGAGCGGCACATCAGCCTGGACGCGGGCACCGTGGTGATGAATCCGATCAGTGGCACGTATCGGTATCCGGACGGTGGGCCGGACCTGGGCGAGGTGCTGGACTTCCTCGCCGACGAGAAGGAGGCCGGCGAGCTGTACATGGTGCTCGACGAGGAACTCAAGATGATGGGCCGGGTGTGCGACCTCGGTGGTCGTGTGGTGGGCCCGCGGTTGAAACGCATGGCGCGGCTGGCCCACACCGAATACCTGATCGAGGGCCGCAGTTCGCTGGACGTGCGGGACATGTTGCGCGAGACGATGTTCGCGCCGACGGTCACCGGCGGCCCGTTGGAGAGTGCGTGCCGGGTGATCGCGCGGCACGAACCGGCCGGGCGCGGCTACTACGCGGGCGTGGTCGCGTTGATCGGGCGGGACGCGCACGGTGGTCGGGCGATGGACTCGGCGATCCTGATCCGTACGGCGGATGTCGACCCGGCGGGTCGGTTGCGGATCGCGGTCGGCGCGACGCTGGTGCGTGATTCGGATCCGGTCTCGGAGGCGGCGGAGACCCGGGCCAAGGCGGCGGGCCTGCTGGAGGCGTTGCGCGGCCCGGTGGGCGGTGCGGTCGGCAGACCGGTCGGAACCGGCGCCGATATCGGCGAACATCCGGACGTACGACAGGCGTTGGCGGCGCGGAACCTGCCGCTGGCCGGCTTCTGGTTCGCCGGGCCGGGGGAACGCACCCGGCCCGAACCGAGGTTGGCGGGTCGTACCGTGCTGGTGATCGACGCCGAGGACACCTTCACCTCGATGGGGCGGCACCTGTTGGCCGCGCAAGGGTTGCTGGTGACCGTTCGGCGGTTCGACGAGGACTATCGCCTGGACGAGCACGACCTGGTCATCGTGGGCCCCGGCCCCGGGGACCCTCGGGATCACGCGCATCCCAAGATCGCCCGGATCCGGGAGGTGACCCGCACGCTGCTGGCGGCGGACACGCCGTTCCTGTCGGTGTGTCTGGCCCATCAGGTGCTGAGCACGATGCTCGGGCTGGACATCGTGCGCAATCCGCTGCCGAATCAGGGCACGCAACGGACCGTCGACTGCTTCGGGCGGGCCGAACGGGTCGGGTTCTACAACACGTTCGCGGCATTGAGCCCGAGCGATTCGATCCGGTGCGCGGCGCGGGACGGTGCGGTCGAGGTGTTTCGCGACCCGGGCAGTGGCGAGGTGCATGGGCTGCGCGGGCCGGGGTTCGCTTCGGTGCAGTTCCATCCGGCTTCGGTGTTGACCGATCACGGGGCCGAGATTCTGGGTGAGTTGTTGGGCGATCTGGCGGAGGGGAAGGTGCGCACGTGAGCGGCGACGACGGCGAGGAGACCCTGTACTTCGCCTCGGCCGAGGAGTTCGGCGCCTGGATGGAGGCGAACCACGCCGACTCGGACGGGGTGTGGGTGGCGTTGGCGAAGAAGGGCACGTCGGAGCCGTCGGTGACCCAAGGACAGGCGTCGGACGTGGCGTTGTGTTACGGGTGGATCGACGGCAAGGCGTTCTCCGGCGGTACGCCGGAGGGGTGGTGGGCGCAGCGGTACACCCCGCGCCGGGCGCGGAGCAACTGGTCGAGGATCAATTGCCGGCGGGCGGAGAAGTTGATCGAGCGCGGGCGGATGCGGGCGGCGGGGTTGGCGCGGATCGAGGCTGCGAAGGCGGAGGGGCGTTGGGTCGCGGGTTCGCCTGCGGCGGGCTCTGGTTGAGGGGTGGCCTCAAGCGCCGGCCGGGCTGTTTGGCCTCATGCGCCGGCCGGGCTGGTTGTGCTCAAGCGCCGCACGGGCTGGGTGGCCTCATGCGCCGGCCGGGCTGGTTGTGCTCAAGCGCCGCACGGGCTGGGTGGCCTCTAGCGCCGGCCGGGCTGGTTGTGCTCAAGCGCCGCACGGGCTGGGTGGCCTCTAGCGCCGGCCGGGCTGGTTGTGCTCAAGCGCCGCACGGGCTGAGTGGCCTCTAGCGCCGGCCGGGTTGGTGTGCTCAGGCGGCGCACGGGCTGATTGGGCTCGGGTGCTGGTTGGGCCGAATTGGTGGGCTGGGTGGCTTTGTTGGTTCGCAGGGTGAGAACCAAGTCTTATCGCGGGTGCGTTGTTCCGGTTCTGTTACCTGCGTAGCGTTTTTGCTGGTATCCACATCCTTCGCTCGAAAGGGAGAACCGTGACCACCAGGGTTTATCCCGCCTACATCGGCGGCCGGGACATCGGCGGCGAAGGCGGGGAGTATGTGCACACCGTCACCGCTCGGGCCATCATCGAGGACACCTTTCCCAGTCTGCGGTTGAAGCGTGATCTCGACCTGGGCGTGGTCGATCGGGAGAGTGCCGGGGATCGGCTCGCGGGAGCGTGTGCGGTCGCCGACGAAGGCATGATCGCGGCGGCGCTCGCGGCGGCCGCCGGTGCCGCGCCGGAGTGGGCGCGCACGCCGCTCGCCACCCGGATGGAGATCGGGCGGGCGATCGCGCGGCGGCTGGGCGAGCATCGGGATCCGCTGGTGGAGATCCTGGTCGCCGAGGGGCAACCCCGTTCGGGAGCCGAGGCGATGATCGACGGGATCCCGCTCACCGGATGGAGCCCCGAGACGCTCGAATGGTGCGCCGAACAACTGGAGTTCCGTCGTCACGACGGAGAGCGCGAGATGATCCTGCGACGCGTGGCCGACGGTGTGGTGTGCGTCAACCCACCACAGAACGCGGCGACGGTGAACGCGTTGTCCGCGATCACCGCGCTGTTGGCGGGCAACACCGTCGTGGTCCGCGCGCCGCGCGGCGTCGCACTCAGTTGCATGTACGCCATGCGTGAGGTGGTGGCGCCGGTGCTGGAGGCGGCCGGAGCGCCCGCCGGCACGCTGAACGCCTACTGCGGCCCGCCGGCCGTCGACACCTGGCTGGCCAGCGAACACGTGAACGACATCGTCTACTACGGCGGCAGCAAGCAGGGCCTGGCCTTCGAACGGGACTGCATCGCCGCGGGCAAGAAGCCGATCCTCGAACTCGCGGGCAACGACTGCTGCGTGGTGTGGTCCGACGCCGACCTGGACGCCGCGGTGGAGACCATGACCCAGTTCTTCCTGAACTCCGGTCAGATCTGCAACGTGCCCAACCAGGTGATCGCACACCCCGCGATCGCGGACGAGCTGATCGAGCGACTGATCGTGGCGACCGGCAAGATCCACCCCGGCTATCCCGACGAGCCCGGCGTGGTGCTCACCCCCGTGCTCGGTGCCGACTGGTTCTTCGGCTGCCTGACCGAGGCCCTGATGGGCGGCGCGACGATGGTGCACGGCGGCCGTCGCCTGGAGGTGGACGGCACCCCGTCGGACACCGGCTTCTTCATCGAACCGACGATCGTGCGGGTGGCCGGACTCGGCGACGCCCGCTCGTTGTCGGTGGTCCGGGACGAGACGTTCTTCCCGCTGCTGCCGATCATCGTGCCCGAGCCGGGCGACTCGGACGAGCGACTGTTCGAGGAGATCCTGACGTTCGTCAACAGCAATGCCTACGGCCTGCGGAACTCGTTCTGGTCGACCGGCCCGGAGCACATCGAGCGGTTCCTGTCGGGTGTCACCAATGGCGGCAACCTGAAGATCAACGACTCGCACGGCAACTTCCTCCCGTTCCTGCCCAACTCGGGCGGCACCGGCCTCACCGGCGGCGCCTTCGGCGAGGCGAGCCATCCCATGTTGCGCACCACGCATCTGCAGGGCGTCAGCATCGTCCGTCCGACGCCCCGACTCGGAGGAGCCCGATGACTTCCCGCACTCTCAAGGCCGCACTGCCGTGCTCGGCGGCGACCGCGATCGAACGACTCCGCGACGACCGGGTCTTCCCGGACTGGGCCGCCGAGATCGTCTCGGTCCAGGACGCCGGCGACGACCTGCGGCACTGGACGCTCGCCTTCCGCGGCGGTACCGCCCGGTGGGCGCAGCGCACCCGGGACGCGAGCGGTGAGCAGCAGCCGTACCGGATCGAGTTCGAACAGGTCGACGGCGACTTCCAACGGTTCGGCGGCGCGTGGACGTGCACCGACACCGACGACGGCTGCGAGGCCGTGTTCGAGGTCGGCTACCGCACCAGCGTGCCGCACCTCGCGGGCGCGATCGACTCCGCCGTCGGCCGGGTCCTGGTCCGCGCCGCACACCACATCCTGATCGGCGTCGGCGGCACCGCGGAGATCACCTCCGGTGGGCACCACCTGCGCGACCTGCCGGTCGCCCTGATTCCGGAAGGGAGCCCGAGCCATGCGCTTCGATGACATCTGGATCACCGGAACCGGCGGCACACTCGGCGAGCGGACCCCCGTTTCCGACGCCGTCGCGGCCGGCCACTACGAGGCCGAGGCCGCCGAGAGCACCGGCATGGTCAGCGTCGCCCAGGCCCGGCTCGCGCCGCCGGAGATGGCCGTGATCGCGGGGCGCCAGGCGATCAAGGACGCCCAGGAGTACGGCACCGTGGTCGACCCGGGCAGCCTGTACCTGCACAGTCACGGGCACTTCCAGGGCATCGACATGTGGCCCGCCGCGTGCTGGATCGCCAAGGAGCTGCTGGGTCCGCGCGTCGACGGGGTACCCACGACCGTCTCCGCGTGGTCCAACGGTTCGCTGGTCAGCATCGACATCGCCGCGGCGATGCTCGCGTCGCGCCCCGCGCTGCCGTCCGCGCTGATCACGCTGGGGGACCGGTTCGCGCCGCCGACCGATCGCTGGCACACGTCCCCGGGCATCGTGTTCGGCGACGGTGCCGCGGCGGCCGTGCTCGCCCGAGGCGGCGGTCGGCTGCGGCTGGTCTCGCTCGTCTCGGAGACCGACACGGTCCTGGAGGGGCTCTCGCGCGGCGACGAGCCGTTTCGTACCGCGCCTTCCGGGCAGGGCGACATCCGGCACCGCACTCGGCAATTCCTGGCCCAGGGCGAGGTTTCCATCCGGGACGTCCAGACACGTTCGGCGGACCGCACCCGCAGCGTGGTGGCCCGTGCCCTGGCCGACGCGGAACTGGACCAGGAGCAGATCGACTGGTTCGTCACCCCGTTCGTCGGCAGCACGCTCCACCGGGAGAGCTTCGTCCGGCCGCTCGGCATCACCCCCCGCCACGACCTGCACGAACTCGGGCTGACCATCGGCCATCTCGGCGCGGCCGACCAGATCTACGCGCTCGACCACCTGCTCAAGGAAGACCTGTTGGCACCCGGGGCCCGGGTGCTCGTGATCGGAACCGGCATGGGCTTCACCTTCTCCGCCGCCGTGTTCGCGGCGGACCGGTCCTGACCCCACGATCGGAAGGAAGGAACTTTGTCATGAGCCTCAGCCGCAACTCCGACTCCCGCGTGACGGCGGTCGACAGACTCATGTCGCCGACCGCCCTGCGAAAGGAGATACCGATCCCGCCCGAGACCCGCAAAGCCGTGCTGGCGGCCCGCCGGGACGTCAAGCGCATCCTGAACGGGAAGGACGATCGCCTGGTCCTGGTCACCGGTCCGTGCTCGATCCACGACACCGAGGCCGCACTGGTCTACGCCGAGCGCCTGGCGGAAGTGTCCCGGCGGATGGCGGACCGACTGCTGATCGTCATGCGCGTGTATGTGGAGAAGCCGCGTACCCGGATGGGCTGGAAGGGACTGGTCAGCGATCCCGGCCTGGACGGGTCGTTCGACCTGAACACCGGGCTGCGGATGGCGCGCGGGCTGATGGTGCGGATCCTGGAAACCGGGCTGCCGATCGGCTGCGAGTTCCTCGACCCGATGATCGCCCGCTACTTCGCCGACGCGGTCTCGTGGGCCTCGATCGGTGCGCGCACCGTGCAGAGTCAGGTGCACCGCCAGCTCACCAGTGGGTTGGACATGCCGGTCGGGATCAAGAACACGACCGCCGGTCGCACGGGCGACGCGATCGACGCGATCGTCACCGCCTCGAACAGCCACGTGTTCCCGAGCATCACCGACGACGGGCAGGCGGCGGTGGTGACCACCAGCGGCAACCCCGACTGCCACGTGGTGCTGCGCGGCGGCACCGAAGGCCCCAACTACAGCGCGCCCGACGTGGCCGAGACACTCGATCAGTTGCAGGCCGCGGGACTGCCCGGACGGGTGGTCATCGACGCGAGCCACGGCAACAGCGGCAAGGACCACGAGGAGCAGACCAACGTGGTCGAGGACGTCGCCGAACGCATCGCCGACGGTGAGTCCGGCGTCGCCGGGATGATGATCGAGAGCTTCCTGGCCTGCGGTCGACAGGATCTGATCCTGGGTCGGACCGACGGTCTCGCCTATGGCCAGAGCGTCACCGACGCGTGCGCGGGCTGGGAGCAGACCATGCACATGGTCGAGCGCCTGGCGGAGGCGGTGAAGGCCCGGCGCGCGGCGGATCCGTCGGTGATGGTGGCCTGAGCACTCGGACCGACACCCGGCTTCCCGACACCCGCACACCCGACACCTGCACACCCGACACCCTCACCTCCCCGTACCCACATCCCCGTACCCACCTCCCACCTCCCGACATCCGACATCCGACATCCGAGAATTCGAGAGGAACGATTCCGGTGGCCACGACCACGAGTTCGGCACTTCCGCTCGCGCGGCACATCGACGGCGATCGCACCGGAGCGGTGCATCGGATCGCCATCGCCGCCCCCGATCGGGCGAAGTCGGATCCGGCGCGGTACGCGTCGGCGGCGCTCGCGGCGCTGATCCACCGATACACCGGCGAGACCGATCTGCTGATCGCTCGCCGTACCGGTCCGGGACCGACCGAGACCATCGAGCCGCGGGTGTCCGGCGACGAGACGGCGGCGGAACTGCTCGCCGGCGTCGCCGCCGCGCCGCCCGCACAACCGGCGGCGGGTCGCCCCTGCCACGGCATGGTGGCCGACGCGGCCGCGCGGGACTTCGCCTCCCGCGCCGCGCTGACCCTGTGCGTCGACGAGGCCACATACGAACTGCTGCTCTCCCAGGACGAGTTCGATGAAGAGGCGGCCGCCCAGTACGGCCGGCATCTGGCCCGCGTGCTGTGCGCGCTGAGCACCGACGACGGCGTGCTCGTCCGTGATCTGCCGCTGCTGGGCGACGAGGAGAGGCAGCGCATCCTGGTCGAGTGGAACCGGACCGAACAGGACGTACCCGAGCCGTTCTTCCACGAGATCGTCGCGGACTTCGCGCGCCGAACCCCCGAGGCGATCGCGATCGCGCTGCCGGACAGCGCGCTGACCTATCGGGAACTGGACGACCGGGCCAATCGCCTCGCGCACCGCCTGGCCGCGACCGGTGTTCGCCGGCGGGACCGGGTGGGGGTCTGCTTCCCGCGCGGTGCGGAGAGCCTGATCGCCCAACTCGCCTGCTTCAAGCTCGCGGCGGCGGCGATCCTGCTCGACCCGGACTTTCCCGCCGATCGGGTGCGCTTCATGGTCGAGGACGCCTCGGCCGCCGCGGTCGTGACGCTGTCCGCGCACGAGGACAAGGTCTCCGGACACTGTCCGGTGCTTTCGCTGGACGTCGCCGACTGGCACGCCGAGCCGAGCACCGAGGTGAGTGCGCCGGTGGACGTCGACGACCTGATCCACATCTGCTACACCTCCGGCTCCACCGGCGCGCCGAAGGCGGTTCTGGTCCGGTTCGGGGCGGCGCGCAATCAGATCCACAGCATGTGCGAGATGACCGGGATGAACGCCGACACCCAGGGCACCTGGCTGGCCGCACCCGGCTACGGCATGGTCGAGGTCGAGTGTTTCCCGGTGCTCGCGGCCGGCGGTACGGTGCACATTCCCGATGTATCGGTGGTGGCATCCCCGCAGTTGCTCCAGGACTGGTACCTGGACAAGCGGATCACCACCACGCTGTTGATGAAGCCGATGGCCGAGCGGCTGTGGAGCCTGGACTGGCCCGCCGACACCCCGTTGGCGAACATCAGGGTCTGCGGCGAGCGGATCCAGTCCTGGCCGCCCGCCGGGCTGCCGTTCCGCCTGATCAACCTGTACGGCTCCGCCGAGGCGACCACCGTCGCCGGCTGCGACATCACCGAATTGGGACGAGAGTTGGGGGCCGAGGGACGGGCCCGCCGGCTGCCGCCGATCGGCCGGCCGATCCCCAACGTCAAGATCTACGTGCTGGACGAGAACCTCGCGCCGGTACCGCCGGGCGTGGTGGGCGAACTGTGCATCGCGGGCCACAGCCTGTCCGCCGGCTACCTGAACCGGCCCGAGGCGACCGCGCTGAAGTGGGTGTCCAACCCGATCGATCCGGACCGGAACCCGGTGCTCTACCGCACCGGCGACATGGCGCGGTACTGGCAGGACGGCGGCATCGAGATCATCGGCCGGGTGGACAACCAACTCAAGGTGCAGGGCAACACCGTGCAACTCGGCGAGATCGAGGTGGTCGCCGCAAGGCAACCGGGCGTCGCCCAGGTCGCGGTCCTGGCGCATCGGGACACCGACGGGGACGTGCGCCTGACCGCGTACATCGAGCCCAAGGGTGAACCGGCGCCGGCGGTCCCGGACATCCGTCGGGCGCTGCGGGAGAAGCTGCCCGCGTTCATGGTGCCGTCCGCGTATGTCGTGGGCGGGCTGCCGACATCGGTCAACGGCAAGATCGACCGCGCCGCGCTGCCCGAACCGCCGCGCTCGCGGCCGGACCTGGACAGCCCGTACCGAGAGCCGCGCACCGACACCGAGCACTCGCTCGTGCAGTTGTGGACGAAGGTGCTCGAACTGGATGGGATCGGAGTGCGGGACAACTTCTTCGAACTCGGCGGCGACTCGCTGCGTGGCGCCCGGCTGACCGAGCAGGTGCGCGAGCTGTTCGACATCGACGTCGAGTTGGGTGATCTGCTGCACGAGCCCACGATCGACCGGATGGCCGCGGTGATCGAGGCGGCCCGCGTGCGTTGACCCTCGTGCGAGCGGCCGTCGTCCCCGGCGTGACCGACGGGGACGACGAGCCGCGGCGCGCCGGGCTCAGCCCTTGCCGGTCTCGGCCAGGACGTCCAGGTAGTTCGGGTTGTGCATGATGCCGAGCACGTTCCCGAACGGGTCGATCACCGAGGCACCGGCGAATCCCTCGCCGAAGTCGCGGGCCGGCTCGTGCTCCTTCGCGCCCATGGCCAGCAACCGGTCCAGCGCGGCGGGCAGATCCCCGACATGCCAACTGACGACGGCACCGCCGGCCTCGGCCGTGCCGTGCGCGCCCAGCTCCGAGACGTAGGCAGCGTCCACCAGACCCAGTTCCTGTCGGAAGTCGCCGACCCGGAACTCGACATACCCGGGGCGTTCGAAGTAGGGCTCGATGCCCAGCAGTTCGGTGTACCAGCGGCGGGCCGCGGCCAAGTCTGCCGCCTGGTACCTGACATGGGCCAAACCTCGCAACATTCGTGCTCCCTCGGTGTTCGGCGGAACCGGTCCGACATGGTGATAACGCCGCGGGTCGTGAGGGGTCACTCCCCGGCGGGACCGGGCGAATCGGGTCGGGGCGCGTGGTCGGTGCGCAGTACCACTCTTGTGCCGTGCAGTTCGTGCCGTTCCATCCGACGGTGCACGTCGGCGGCGGCGGACAGCGGCAGGATCTCCATCGCGCGCGGGCGCAACCGGCCGGTGCCGAGGAGGCGGTTGATCGTCCCCGCGGCGGCGGCGAGTTCGTCGACGCCGGCGTGCGAGATCACGAAACCTCGGATCGAGCCGTCCTTCATGTAGAGCTCGCTCGCGGGCAATACCGGTGCGGTGCCCGGTCCCGCGCCCGCGAGCAGAACGATCCGGCCGCGGCGGGCGAGGAGGTCGACCGCCGCCGCCAGGTCGTTGCGGCCGGAGGTGTCCAGATACAGGTCCACGCCGTTCGGGGCGGCCTCGGCGAGGTGTCGGGTCAGGTCTGGATCGCGATAGTCGCAGACGATCTCGGCGCCCAGTTCACGGCAGTATCGGGCGTCCCGGGCCGAGGCGGTGGCCAGGATCCGGGCGCCCGCCTCGGCGGCCAGTGTGACCAGTGCGCCGCCGACGTTTCCGGCGGCGCCCGCGATCAGCACGGTGTCGCCGGCGCGCAGGCCGCCGTGCGCGAACAGCGCGAGGTGGGCGGTGGCCGCGGGGTGCAGCACCGCCACCGCCGCGTACGGATCCACCCCCGGCGGGAGTCGGTAGAGCCGGTCGGCGGCGACCACCGCCCGTTCGGCCGCCGCACCCTGCCGGCCGCCGTGGCCGAGGCTGTTGCTCCAGACCGGGTCGCCGACGGCGAAGCCGGGCGCACCCGGGCCGACCCGGGCCACCCGGCCGACCAGATCGCGGCCGATGACGAACGGGAACGCGACGGGAGTGGCGAACCGCCCGGAGCGCACGAAGGTGTCGACCGGATTGACCGTGCCGGCCCACACGTCGACGAGCACGTCGCAGGGGCCGGGGGAGGGGTCGGGCAGCTCGCCGAAACGGATCTCCGACGGTGGGCCGAGCCGTTCGAGGTAGGCAGCGCGCATGTACCGGAGTCTGGCATCAGGCGAAGTGAATTCCCCTGCGTGACCCGCCGGTTCGGGACGCGCGTGGCTTCGCGATTCGAGAAGGACGTCTTATCGCCAGGGCGTGGTCGCCGCGCTGTTACCACCATAACGTGATGAGTGGTAGCAGTGCTCTCGCCCATACCAGCGACACCGAAAGGGGCGCCGGGAGATGACCAACGCACCAAGCTTCGCGGCCTTCGAGGCCGGCGAGCGTGCGCCGCTGTTCCTGTTGGCCGCGCATACGCACATCACGGCCGACCCGGCCGAGGTCTACGCGGTCGTCAGCGATCTGCCGCGCAGCGCGGAGTGGAGTCCCGAGTGTGTCGGCGGCACCTGGATCCGCGGCGAACCGGGCACGGTGGGCGCGGTGTTCCGCGGCGAGAACCTGCGGGCCGCGGACGTGGTCGGCTGGGCCCCGGTGGTCCGGGGCACGTGGTTCACCGAATCCGAGGTGGTCGCCGCCGAGCCCGGGCGCGGTTTCGGCTGGGCGATGCGGGACTCGGCGGGGGTGCGGCAGGACAGCGTGTGGGGCTACGACATCGAGCCCGCCGACGGCGGTTGTGTGCTGACCCACCGGTTCCGGATGGGCCGTGCCACCGAGGGGATCCGGGGCATCACCGCGGCGATGGACGAGCGGGAGAAGCTGCGCTTCCTGGCCGAGTGGGGCGCCAAACTCGCCACGGACCTGCCGGTCACCCTCGAACGCATCAAGCGGGTCGTCGAGCGCTCCGCCGCCGTCCGGCGCTGAACCGCCGCCGGCACCCGCCCCCCGACCCTCGGCCGACCGGGTCCACCGCCCGCCATCCCGCACCCTCCCCGCGGTCGTCGGCCCGCCCGAACCCACCGACGAAGGTCTGACCTCATGTTCTTGCAACGCATCGGTAATCGCGGCATCCGACTGGGCACGCTCTTCGAACGCGCGGCGGCCCGACACCCGGCCAACGTCCTGATCCTCGACCACGACCTGGACATCGCCCCCGACCTGGGCCGGCGCGCGACCATCCCGGAGATCGCCGACCTGATCGACGACTTCGCGGCCCGGCTGCACGCGGCCGGGATCCGACCCGGCGACCGGGTCGTGGTGCACAAATCCGACGGCTTCGACATCACCCTCCTGGCCTGCGCGATCGCCCGAGCCGGCGGGGTTCCGGTGTTGCTGTCGCCGATGCTCGACGGCGCGACCGTCGCCGAGTTGGTGCGGCGCACCGACCGGCCGTTCCTGGTCACCGACCGGGCCAAGCTCGACGGACTGCCGGGCGCGGTCTTCGCCGAGACCGCGCGGGTGCTGCTGACCACGGGCACACACCCGGACGCCACCACCCTCGACGCGTTCGCCGGGGTGGCCCGGGTGCCCGCGGTGACCCGGCCCGCCGAGGAGCCGACGCTGATCACCCATACCTCGGGCACCACCGGAGTGCCCAAGCTCGCCGTACACACCGGCCGCAGCCTCCAGGCCCGGTATCGGCCGCAGGCCGCGATCGTCGCGCCGATCCTGCGGCGCCGGGAAACCATCGCGCTGCACGTGTCGTTCGTGCACTCCCGACTGATCACCGCACTGGCCATCTCGCTGCTGCGCGGCTTCCCGATCGCCGTGCTGGCCGACTCCGATCCCCGACGCGCCGCCGATCTGTTCGCGCGGCTGCGGCCGGGGGTCCTGGAGGCGCATCCCAACACCTTCATGGAATGGGAGGAGTTGGCCGACGATCCGCGCGAACCGCTGGCCGGCGTGAAGCTGTTCAGCTCCACCTTCGACGCGATCCACCCGCGCACCGTGCACCGACTGCTGGCCGCCACCCGGCGCCGCGCGCCGCTGTTCGGCCAGTTGTACGGCCAGAGCGAGGTCGGGCCGGCCGTGGTGCGCGCCTTCACCCGGGGCCGGGCCCCGGACGCCGACGGTCGCTGTGTGGGCCGCCCCTTCCCCGGGATGACCGCCGCCCGGGTGGTCGGTCGGGCGGGCCGGCCGCCGTCCGCCGAGCACCCCGGCTTCATCGAGGTCAAGAGCGACGGACGGGTCCTCACCTACCTCGGCGAACAGGACCGCTACGACGCGCAGGTGTCCGCCGACGGCTGGTGGCGGATGGGCGACGTCGGCTACCGGACCAGGTGGGGTTGTATCCACCTGCTGGACCGCGAGGTCGACCTGATCGAGGGCTTCGGCTCGACGCTGGCCGCCGAGGACGTGCTGTTCGACAAGCTGGACGAACTCGCCGAGGTGGTCATCGTGCCCGGCGCCGACGGCACCGCCGTGCCGGTGGTGTGCACCAGGGACGACCACCCCATCGATCGGGACGCCTGGCGTGCGGCCACCGCCGAACTTCCGGACATGGCCGATCCGGTCCAGCGTCGGATCGAGGACCTGCCGCAGACCGCGACCACCAAGATCAAACGCCTCGAGTTGGCGCGCCGGCTCGAGGACGAGGATCGGGGTGCGTGATGGCCGAGGTCATCGTCGCGGGCGGCGGGATCGGCGGGCTGGCCACCGCTCTCGCGGTGGCCGCCCGCGGACACCACGCGGTAGTGCTCGAACGAGCGGACGAGTTCGCCGAGATCGGTGCCGGCATCCAACTGGCCCCCAACGGACTGCACGCCCTGGACGTCCTGGGCGTGGGCGCGGCGGTGCGCGCGGCCGCGGTACGAATGGCCGAACTGCGCTTCATGGACGGCATCACCGGTGCGCACGTGGCGAGCCTGCCGCTGACCGAGCAGTACCGGCGCCGCTTCGCCGGCCCCTACGTCGTCGTGCATCGCGCGGAACTGCACCGGGCGCTGCTCGACGCGTGCCTGGCCGCCGACGCCGTGTCGCTGTACGCCGGCGCGCACGTCGTCGACTACACCCGGGACGCCACGAGCGCGACGGCCCTGCTCGCGGACGGCACCGGGATCACCGGCGACGTACTGATCGGCGCGGACGGGATCCACTCCGCGATCAGGGCCCGGCTGGTCGGCGACGGCGAGCCGCGGATCTCCGGGATCAGCGTGTACCGGGCGGTGATCCCGATGGAACGGGTACCCGACGCGCTGCGCTTCGACCGGTCGGTGGTGTGGTGGGCCGGACCCGGCTGTCACTTCGTGCACTACCCGATCGCCGGCGGTCGCTTCCTCAACCTCGCGGCCAGCCGCGCGGACGGCGGCACCGAGGCCGTCGCCGGGGAGTGCGTGCACCGCGACCGGGTGCTGCGCGAACTCGCCGCCCTGGGCGGCACCGCACAGCGGCTGCTCGAACTCGGCGCGGACTGGAAGACCTGGATGCTGGTCGACCGCGACCCGGTGTCCCGATGGACCGACGGCCGAGTCGCGCTGCTGGGCGACGCGGCCCACCCGATGCTGCACTACGCGGCGCAGGGCGCGTGTCAGGCCCTGGAGGACGCCGTCGTGCTCGGCGCGCGACTGGCCGGTGCGCGAGCCGACGACCTGCCGCAGCGCCTGGCCGGGTACCGCGACGCGCGGCACGAGCGGACCACCCGGATCACGCTCGCCGCGCGCGACAGCATCCGTCTGTGGCATCCCGCGGGCGCCGCGGCCGAGACCAGGAACGCGCTGCTCGGCGCGATGTCGGCCGATCGGCTGCACGACCACGTGGCCTGGATGCACGGGTTCCGGGTCGGCGGCCCGCGCGCCGAGGAGGCGGCGGCATGAGCGCCGCCGGCCCGATCCGGGTCTGCGTCGTGGGCGCGGGGCCGCGCGGGCTCTCCGTCCTGGAGCGCCTGTGCGCCAACGAACGCGCCGCGCCCACCCATCCGGAGGTCACGATCCACGTGGTCGACCCCGCCTCGCCGGGGGCCGGCGCGGTCTGGCGTTCGGAGCAGTCCCAGCACCTGCTGATGAACACGGTCGCGGCGCAGATCACGGTGTACACCGACGCGAGCTCGCGGATCGAGGGGCCGGTCGTGCCCGGGCCGAGCCTGTACGACTGGGCGCGGTCCGCGGCGGCCGCGGGCGAAGCGGGCGACCTCGGTGCGGAGATCCTCGCCGAGGCCCGCGCGCTGGGCCCCGACGACTACCCCACGCGCGCGTTCTACGGCCGCTACCTGCACGACGCGTTCGAGCGGGTGGTGGCCCGCGCGCCGGCGCATGTCGCGGTGCGGGTGCACCGCTCGCGCGCGGTGGCGCTGGCGGACACGCACGGCATACCGGGCGGCCCGCAGGGGGTGCGACTGGAGGACGGCACCCGACTGCACGAGTTGGACGCGGTGGTGCTGGCCCTGGGCCACCTGCCGGCCCGGCTGTCCGCGCGCGAGGCCCGCACCGCGAGCCTGGCCCGGATCCACCATCTGACCTACATCACCCCGGCCAATCCGGCGGACCTGGACCTGGATCGGGTCCGGCCCGGCGAGAACGTGTTGTTGCGCGGCCTGGGGCTCAACTTCTTCGACCACATGGCCCTGTTCAGCAGCGGCAGGGGAGGCCGCTTCGATCGCGCCGAGGACGGGCGGACGGTGTATCACCCGTCGGGCAACGAGCCCGCCATGTACGCGAGTTCGCGGCGCGGCGTGCCCTACCACGCCCGTGGCGAGAACCAGAAGGGCGCGCACGGGCGGTACGTTCCTCGGCTGCTGACGCCCGAGTACGTCGAGGGTCTGCGCCGGCGCGCCCGAGAGGGACGGCCGGTCGACTTCACCGCGGACCTGTGGCCGCTGATCGTCCGCGAGGTGGAAAGCGTGTACTACGCGGCGCTGTTGCGCCGGCGAGGCCGCCGGGAGACCGAATGCGCGGCGTTCACCCGGGAGTACCTGGCGGCGGGTTCGGACGACGAGAGTGCCGACCTCGCCCTCGCGTACGGCATCGAGCGGGCCGCGCACTGGGACTGGTCGGCGATCTCCCGGCCCTACGGCGAGCGGGAGTTCGCGAGCCGGGCGGAGTTCACCCGGTGGCTGGTGGAGTACCTGGAGCGGGACGTCGCGGCGGCCCGGGAGGGGAACGTGGACGGACCGCTCAAGGCCGCGTTGGATGTCCTGCGGGACCTGCGCAACGAGATCCGGCTCGCGGTCGACCACGGCGGCCTGACCGGCGACTCGCACCGGGACGACCTGGAGGGGTGGTACACGCCGCTCAACGGCTTCCTGTCGATCGGCCCGCCGGCCGCCCGGATCGAGCAGATGATCGCGCTGATCGAGGCCGGCGTGTTGACCCTGACCGGGCCCGGCACCCGGATCTGCCTGGACGTCGCCGAACCGGCGTTCGTGGCCGCCTCCACCATGGTGCCGGGCCCGCCGGTACGCGCCGCGGTGTTGATCGAGGCCCGGCTGCCCGAGCCGGATCTGCGCCGGACCGAGGACCCGCTGCTGCGTCACCTGCTGAACACCGACCAGGCCGCGCCGTACCGGATCCGCGGTGTCGGCGGCGAGGACTACGAGACCGGCGGCCTGGCGGTGACCGAGCGGCCGTACCGGCTGATCGATGGGCGGGACCGGCCGCATCCGCGCCGATTCGCCTACGGCGTGCCGACCGAATCGGTGCACTGGGTCACCGCCGCCGGGATCCGCCCCGGCGTGGACTCGGTCACGCTCGCCGACTCGGACGCGATCGCCCGCGCGGTCCTCGCGCTGCCCGCCGCCTCCCGAACGCCGGCGAACGTGCGTCCGGTGTTGTCGACCGACCCGGAAATCACCCCGAACGGAGTGATCGTGTGACCGCTGTCCCGCACGTACTCGACCAACACGTGGGCGCTCGCCCGGACATCGAGCAGGACGCGGGACTGCTGTCCCCGGTCCGGGTCGGGACGCCGGTGGAGGCGGCCGTGTGCGATCGGGCCTGGCTCCAGGCCATGCTCGACGCGGAGGCCGCGCTCGCCCGAGCCCAGGCGCGGCTGGGCACCCTGCCGCGGGCCGCCGCCGAGATCATCACCGCGACGGCCCGGGCCGAGCGCTTCGATCTGCGCGAGGTGGCCCTGGCCGCCCGGGAGAGTGCCAATCCGGTGGTCGCGCTGGTCGCCGCGCTCACCCGGGCGGTAGCCGAACAGGACTCGGCAGCGGCCGAGTTCGTGCACCGCGGTTCGACCAGCCAGGACATCCTGGACACCGGCGCGATGTTGATCGCCGCGCGGGCCCTGGGCATCGTACGGGCCGACCTGACCCGGATCGCCGACGCGCTCGGCGTGCTCGCCGAGCGGCATCGGGACACCGTGCTGGCCGGGCGCACCCTGACCCTGCACGCGGTGCCCACCACCTTCGGCCTCAAGGCGGCGGGCTGGCGGCAGTCGGTCCTGGACGCCCGACGACGGATCGACGCGCTGCTCGCGGACGGCCTGCCGGTGTCACTCGGCGGCGCAGCCGGCACGCTGGCGGCCTATCTCGAATACGCGGCGCTCGAATACGCGGCACGCGACGGTTCGGTCCGCGACGGTTCGGTCCGCGACGACTCGGCCGAACGGCTCGACCCCGGTGTCTACATCGAGGCGCTGGTCGACGCGTTCGCCGCCGAAACCGGCCTGGCCCGGACGCCGTTGCCGTGGCACGCGCTGCGCACCCCGATGATCGACCTGGCCGCCGTGCTGGCGGGTACCACCGGCGTGCTGGGCAAGATCGCGGTGGATGTGCAGGTGTTGGCGCGGACCGAGGTGGGCGAGGTGGCCGAACCCGACGTGGCGGGCCGGGGCGGATCGTCGGCGATGCCGCACAAGCGCAATCCGGTGTTGTCCACGCTGATTCGCAGCGCGGCGCTCCAGGTGCCGGCGATCGCGGCGGCGTTGTCCGGGTGTTCGGTCGCCGAGGACGAGCGCTCGGCGGGCGCGTGGCACGCCGAATGGCTGTTGTTGCGCGAGGGCCTGCGGCTCGCGGGCGGCGCCGCGCACACGGCCGTGGAACTCGCCGAGGGCCTGGTCGTCCACCCCGAACGCATGCGCGCCAACCTGGAGTCGACCGGCGGCCACATGGTCACCGAGCGGCTCGCGGCGATCCTGACCCCCGCGCTCGGGCGGGCTCGGGCCAAGGCGCTGGCGGCCGCGGCGTCCGCGAGCGCGGCGCGGACCGGGCGGTCGTTGGCCGAGGTGCTGGCCGGCGAGCCGGAGGTCACGACACGGATCCCCGCCGAGCGCCTGGCGGAACTGCTGGACCCGGCCGGGTACACCGGCGGCGCCGGCGTGATGGTCGACCGTGTACTCGGTTCGCCCGGACGGGAGCACGGGCGAACGGGGAACTACCAGTGAAACGGAGACGCCGGTAGCATGAATGGCATGCGGTCACAACGCGAAATCCGACAGCCGGGAGACCGGGCCGTCGCACCGGGCGGACTCGCGCTGGTGCAGGCATTCGTGAACAGCGTCAACGTCGAGTTCGGTCCGGACGAGTTCGCCTCGGTCGAGGGCCTGAACCGCTGGCTGGCGCGCAACGGCTTCGCGCCACCGGCGACCGCGCCGGACGACCTCGACCTCGCGCGGACGATCACGCTGCGCGAGGCGCTGCGGGGGCTCCTGCGCGAGAACAACGGCGCGCCGACCGACGAGCGGTCCAGGCGGACCCTCGAACAGGTCGCGCGGGAATGCCCGCTGGTCGTCGGATTCGACGGTGGCGGGCCGGACCCGGTGCTCCGGCCGACGCGGACGGAACTGCCCGGCGTATGGGCCGCGGTGCTGGCGGCCACCGTCGAGGCGCGGCTCGACGGCACCTGGCAGCGGCTGAAGTCGTGCAACGAACACCGCTGCGAATGGGCCTTCTACGATCGCTCGCGCAACCGGGGCAGCCGTTGGTGCTCGATGGCGGTATGCGGCACGCGGGCCAAGATGGCCACCTACCGGGGGACGCGAGCGACCTCGAACGCCGGTTCGTCCGGGGGATGACCCGGGGCGGGGTGGGCGTTCGAGCGCCCGGTCCCGGGTGTCTCTCGTGTCCCGCGACCGCGTTCCCCGCCGCCGGCCGTCTTCGCCGAGGTACGGCGGCCCGCCGTCGTCTCACGGCGCGGCGGTGCGGCCCAGGAGTTTGCGGGCCACCACGAGCTTGGTGGCGGCGGCGGTGCCGTCGGCGAGTTGCAGGCCGATCACGTCGCGGAGCCGGCGGGCGATCGGGCCGTCCTCGGTCCAGCCGAGTTGGCCGAAGGTCAACAGCGCCTGGTGCACGGCGTCCATCGCGGCCTTGGGGGCCCACCACTTGGCCATGTTCGCCGGGACCCGCGGATCCTCGCCGGCGTCCGCCAGCGCCAGCGCCTGGTAGGCGACCAGGCGCGCTGCATGCAACATCGTCGCGTGCTCGACCAGGGCGAAGGCCACCGACTGGAACCGGCCGATCGGCTGCCCGAACGCCTCCCGCCGCCCGGCGTGCCCGACCGCCTCGTCGAGTGCGGCCTGCCCGACCGCGATCGCCATCAGCGAGATCAGCGCCCGGGAGACACCGAAACCGCGCATCACCTCGACGAAGCCGCGGCCGGGCGTGCCCACCACGTCCCGCGCACCCACCGGCAACCCGTCCAGCAGCAGCCGGCCTCGGCCACCGGCCCGGCAGCCCAGATCGTCGAGCTGTTCGCGGGTCACGTGCGCGTCGTCGAGCCGCACATAGAAGGCGGTGACGCCGTGCGCGCCCGCCTCGCCGGTGCGCGCGAAGACCAGCGCGTGGCCGGCGTACATCGCGGCCATGATCGAGGTCTTCTCGCCGGAGAGCACCCAGCCGTCGGCGGTGGGTTCGGCGCGCATCCCGATGTTCGCCGCGTCGGTGCCGTGTGCGGGCTCGGTCAGCGCGAGGGCCACGATCGTGTCGCCGGAGGCGATCGACGGCAACCACTCGGCGAGTTGCCCGGGCGTACCGTTCGCCGCCAGGACACCGCCCACCAACGCCGCGTTGAGCACCGGGAAGCACACCGACAGGTCGGCCGCGGCCAGTTCGGCCAGCGCGATGCCCGCGCTCGTCGCGTCCAGTTCTCTCCCGCCGTACGCCCGCGGGATGCGCAGGCCGAACAGGCCCTCGGCGCCCATCTCGGCGAGCAGGCCGGGCCGATAGCTGCCGCGCGCGTCGCTCTGCCGGGCGTGCGGGGCGATCCGCGAGTCGGCGAACTTGCGCACATGCTCCGCGAGTTCGTTCTGATCCTCGGTGAAGGTGAAGTCCATGGCCCCTCCTCAGGCTTGTTGGAATCGGTCGCGCAGGGCGAACTTCTGCACCTTTCCGGACGGCGTCCGGGGCAGCGCGGTCGCGATCTCCACCCGCTCGGGCCAGTAGCGCTTGGCCATGTCCAGACCGGCGAGGTGGGTCTGCAGGTCGGCGAGCGTCGGCGCGGGGCCCGCCGGGACCACGACCGCACACGCGCGTTCGCCCAGCCGGGCGTCCGGGTAGCCGACGATCGCCACGTCCTTGATCGCGTGGTGGCGCAGCAGCGCGGCCTCCACCTCCACCACCGGGATGTTCTCCGCCCCGCGCATGATCAGGTCCTTGACCCGACCGGTGATCCGGATGCCGCCGTGTCCGTCGGAACGGGCCAGGTCGCCGGTGTCGAACCAGCCGTCCTCGGTGACCGACGCCGCGTACACCTCGGGACGGCGGAAGTAGCCCAGACACTGCGCGGCACCACGCACCTGGAGCAGCCCGGACTCCCCTGCGGCCACCGGCCCGCCGTGGTCGCGGTCGACGACGCGCACCCACATCCCCGGCACCGCGGTGCCGTCGCTCTCGGCGGCGCGCAGGGCGGGCTGCTCGGGACGGGTGATGGTGACACAGCCGTTCTCGGTCATGCCCCACAGCGCGTACAACCGGCAGCCCAGGATCTCGCGCGCGTCCTCGACCAGCATCGGCGCGATCGGGGCGCTGCCGGTGGCGAATGTGGTCAGCGCGGACAGGTCCCGGGGAGCGGCGCGCTGCGCCTCGATCAGGTCGGAGAGGAAGGTGGGCGCGCCCATGAAGAAGGTGACCCGACGCTCCTCCAGCACGCGCAACATCAGCGCCGGATCCCACGCGTCCACCTGGACGGCGGTCGCGCCGAGCAGCAGGGGCATCACGAAGTTCCAGGTGTAGCCCGCCTGATGGGAGGTCGGCGAGCCCATCGCGGTGACCTCGTCGGGGGTGAGCCCGAGCACGTCGGCCTGTGCCTTGTTCATCGCGTAGAGCGTGTTGTGGCTGTGCACCACGCCCTTGGGCTCGCCGGTGGTGCCCGACGTGAACATCACCTGCGCGGCGTCGTCGGGTCCCGCCTCCAGATCGTCCAGGGCGGCCAGTTCGGCCGTCGTGGGCTCGCGCTCGATCAGTTCGCGGTCGAAGTCCAGCGCCCCGTCGGCGGTTTCGCCGCCGTCGCCGCCGAGCAGCACGCGCCGGCGCAGGGTGGGCACGGTCCGCGCCACCTCCGCGCTCATCCGGGCGTAGGAGAAGCCGCGGAACTCGGCCGCCGCGATGTAGAGCGGACTCTCGGTCAGGCCGGTCATGAACTCCACCTCGCGCCGGCGCATGACCGGGACGACCGGGCCGGCCACCGCGCCCATCCGCGCGCAGGCCAGGCACAGTGCCACCAACTGCCACGAGTTGGGCAGTTGCAGGGTGACCACATCGCCCGAGCACACGCCCAGCCTTACCAGGTTGGCGGCGAACCGATCGACCCGGTGCGCGAGTTCCGCGTAGGTGAGGGTCACGACGGTGTCGTCCTGGTAGCAGACGAGGGCGTCCTTGTCGGGATGGTCGGCCACCGCGCGGCGCAGGTCGGCCAGGAGGGTCTCCTCGCGCCACCATCCGTTCGCTCGGTACGAGCCGGTCATCACAGGTCCTTTCGGGTCGGGTCGACGGCCGAGCGGGCGTGCGCGGCGATGGCGCGGGCGGTGATGCCGCCGCGCTCGACCAGATACCGCTGGCCGCCCGCGACCGACACGAACGCGTCCGGCATGGCCACTCGACGCACCCGCACCGGCACGAGTTCGGTCAGCGCCTCGGCGACGGCGGAGCCGAAGCCGGCGGTGCGCCAGTGCTCCTCGACGGTGATCACCGTGCCGCCGGGGCCGACCGCCGCGGCGAGGGCGGCGGTGTCCAGCGGTTTGACCGTGTGCACGTGCAGGACGCCGGCCGAGATGCCCTCGCCGGCCAACTCGTCGGCCGCGGCCAGGGCGGCGAGCACCGGGTACGGGCCGCACGCGGCGATGGTGATGTCGGCGCCGGGGCGGAGCCGCTGCGCCCGGCCCAGTTCCAGGGGCGGTCCGGCGGGGAGGTCGGGGGTGGCGTTGCGGCCCATCCGGAAGTAGACCGGTCCGGGCAGCGTGAGCGCCTGGCGAAAGAGCGTGTCGGTGCCGGCCGCGTCGGCGGGCACCACTACGGTCATGTTCGGCAGGGTGCGCATCACGGCCAGGTCCTCCAGACCGTGATGGGTGGGGCCGAGGTGGCCCGCGGACACGCCGGAGTGGGTCGCCGCGATACGTACCGGCAGGTTGTTCAGGGCGATGTCGATCTTGACGGCCTCCAGCGCCCGGGACGCGGCGAACGCCGCCATCGTGTTCACCAACGGCATCCGGCCCTCGCGGGCCAGCCCCGCGGCGGCGCCCATCAGGGTGTGTTCGGCGATGCCCAGATTCAGGTAGCGGTCGTGTCCGGTGCCGAAATCGACGCCGGCGAACAGGCCGGTGTCGCTGTCCAGGCAGACCAGGCGCTCGTCGCCGGGCAGCAGCTCGGCCACGATGTCGCGGTAGACCTCACGCGAGGAGCGGGGCTCGGCCGCCGCGGTCGGTTTCGGGGTCGGTTCGGCGGTGGTGGCGGTGGTCATCGGTTCTCCCCGGGGGTCTGCGTGCGCAACGCCGCGTGGGCGCGCCGCTGTTGCCGCTCGCCCAGTCGGGCGTAATGGCTGCGGGTCTGGCCCTCGACGAACGGGATGCCCTTCCCCTTGACGGTGTGCGCGAGGACGAGAGTGGGCCGGTGCGGAACCGGCGGTGCGGTCAGCACCCGGGTGAGCGCGTCCATGTCGTGGCCGTCCACCTCGTGGACGTGCCAGCCGAACGCGCGCCAGCGGTCCGCCAGCGGTTCCAGACCGCCGACCGACTCGGTCCCACCGGTGATCTGCAGGCCGTTGCGGTCGATGATCGCGGTCAGCCGGTCCAGGCCGTGGTTGCCCGCCACGGCGGCGGCCTCCCACACCGAGCCCTCCTCCAGCTCGCCGTCGCCCATCACCACGAAGCAGCGGCGGTCGCCCCCCTCGAGCCGGTGCGCGAGCGCGAAGCCGACGCCCAGGGCCAGGCCGTGCCCCAGCGAACCCGACGGCATCTCCACGCCGGGGATCTCCGGATGCGGGTGGGCCATGAACGGGCTGCCCGGCCGCGCGTACTCCGCGAGTCGCTCCTCGGGGAAGAAGCCGACCTCGCACAACGTCGCGTACAGGCCGATGCCGCCGTGGCCCTTGCTCAGCAGCAGGATGTCGCGGTCCGGCGCCTGCGGGAAACGGGGGTCGATCCGCAGTACCCGCAGGTACAACGTGGTGAGCACCTCGACCAGCGACATCGAGCCGCCCAGGTGGCCGCCCTCGGGTCCGGCACACATGTCCACGATGTGTTCGCGGATCCGGCCGGTGGCCTCGCTCGGGTCGGCCGTGGGGCCCGGTTCGCCGGCCGGCTGCGGCCGATCGTGCCGGCCCGGCGGGACGGGACCGGGCAGGGTCGCGGGACTGCTGCTCATCGCTGGCTCCTTTCGCCTGGGTCGGTGTGGGTGGTGCGCGATATCGCTGACTTCGGGTCAGTTCGGGTGCAGCCCGGTGAACTCCAGACCGAGCCGCTCGGGCATGTCGAACCGCACGTTCAGGCACTGGACCGCGTTGCCCGCGCCGCCCTTGACCAGGTTGTCCAGGGCAGCGATCACGGTGAGATGGCTCGAACCGCGATCCAGCGCGAAACCGACGTCGCAGAAGTTCGAGCCGGCCAGGATCTTGGCCTCGGGAAAGCGGTGCATGCCGCGCCGCTGGGCGACCACGCGCACGAAGGGTTCCGCGGCGTAGCGGGAGCGGTAGGCGGCCCGGACCCGGCGCTCGTCCGCGCCCGGCACCAGGTGGGCCCGGCCCACGAGTTGCACGCCGCGAATCGCCTCGATGCCGGTCGCGGTCATCCGGACCGGGACTCCGGCGGCCTGTGCGATCTCGGCTTCGTGCCGGTGCCGGGTGGGCGCGAAGACCCGTAGTGCGCCGCTGCGTTCGGCGTGCAGGTTTTCCGGGCCGGCCTTGGCGCCGGAGCCGCTGGAGCCGGTCCGGGCGTCGATGGTGACCTCGCCGCGGATCAGCCCGGCCTCGGCGAGCGGGACCAGCGAGAGGATCCCGGCGGTGGCCATGCAGCCCGGTACGCTGATCCGCCGCGCGGTGCGCAGTCGCCTGCGGTGGAACTCGGGCAGGCCCGGCACGAACGTCTCCAGCAGGTCCGGCGCCGTGTGCGAGACGCCGTAGTAGTCGGCGTACACGTCCTTGTCGTGCAGGCGGAAGTCCCCGGACAGGTCGATCACGGTGTCCGCGAGCTCCAGGAACTCCGGCATCCGGCGCATCGTCTCGCGGTGCGGAGTGGCCAGGAACAAGGCGTCGTAGAAGTCCAGTTGCTCCTCGGAGCAGAAGTCGAGTTCGGTCCGCCCGCGCAGGTTCGGGTGCACGCCGTCGATCCGCCGGCCGCGCAGGGTGCGCGAGGTGGCGGCGGCGAGCTCGACCCCGGGGTGCACGGTGAGCAGCCGCAGCAGCTCGCCGCCGATGTAGCCGGCCGCCCCGACGACCCCGACCCGGATCACGCCCGTACCCCGGCCGCGAGCAGGTCCGCGATGGCGCCGGCCACGTCGATGTCGCGGCCGTGGGCGCCCTGTAGTCCGGTGAACTCCACCCGGTCGTTGACTTCGAGCACGGTGAGCCGTCCCTCCAGGTCCTCGATCAGATCGACACCGGCCAGTTCCGTGCCGACGGCGGCCGCTGCGGCGACCGCGAGTTCGGCGTGTTCGGCGCTGGGCGGCAGGGGTTCGCTCACCGCGCCGCGCGCCACGTTGGTGCGCCATTCGGTGCTTCGGCGATACGTACCGCCGAGCGCCCGGCCGGCCACGACCAGGACGCGGATGTCGCGATCGGCCTTGGCGACCTGCTCCTGCACGTAGACCACGTGCGACTGCGGGGAGGGGAGCGCGGCGATGTGTTCGAGTACGGCGCCGGCCATCGCCGGATCGGTGACCCGGGTGACCAGTCGTCCCCAGGAGCCGACGAGCGGTTTGAGCACCGCCGGATAGCCGATCTCCTCGAGCGCGGCCAGGGCCGCGTCGGGCGTGATCGCCAGCGCGGTCCTGGGCGTGGGCAACCCGTGCCGGAGCAGGGCCGCCGAAGTGTGCCACTTGTCGCCGGCGACGTGGGTGGCGGCGGCGCTGTTGACCACCGTCACGCCCGCCGACTCGAGCGCGCTCGCCGCGTACAGGGCCCGGAAGTGCCCGACCTCGCGGTTGAGGACCAGCCGGGGACCGGTGTACGACGTGCCGCTCGCGACGAACAGCCTGCGGGGATCGAGATGTTCGAACGCGATCCCGCGTCGGTCGAGGGCGGTCATGATGCTCTTCTCCTCGAACCGCACCCGGGACGCGAGCACGGCGAGGCGCGGGGACGCGGCCGGCGCAATCGCCGCCGACCGGTTCACCGCTGATCGGATCGAAGTCATCGACCGAATCCCCTCTCCCGATTCCCGTTATTCGCCCCAGTCCTCTTCGACCTCGGGCGCGAGCTCGACCTTCGGCGGCTTCACGGACGCGATCTCCAACTCGCTCCGACAGTCCACGCACTCGATGATCTCGCTCACCCTGGCGTCCTCGTCGAGCGTCACCGTCGTCGCGCATTCGGGACACTCGGGGGCCTGCACGACCTGCTGCATGAGTTCAACCTCCGGCTGTGGTGGTGATATCCGGGCGATCTCGACCCGTCGGCTGGTTGCCACTGAAAACCGTAACGCGATTTCCCCGGTAAATGCCAATGAGGAAATCTGATCGGACCGAAAGCGAACCGTTATGGTCGACCGGTCATAACCGGGAAGGATTTCCGCATAAGCAGCCCTGCTTGTCGACGCCGGTACAACCGGTCGTTTCGCGATTAACATTTCCCGGATGGAATCGTCCTCGGACGATTCGTCGCCGCAAGATTGACATCGAAAGGCCCGATCATGAATGTTCGACCGCGAGACCGCGTCGCCATGGTCGTGGCGTCGAGCGCCGGTGTGGGCCTGGCCGCGGCCAAGGGCCTCGCCGTGCGGGGCGCGCACGTGTCGTTGTGCGACCTGGACCCGCGCCGGCTGGCCCGCGCGCATGTCGAGGTCAACGCGCTGGGGCCGGGCGACGTGCTGAGCATGCCGGTGGACCCCTACGATCCGTGCGCGGTGGCCGAGTGGGTGCGCCGCACCGCCGACAACTTCGGCGGCCTGGACATCGTGGTGACCAACTCCGGCCCGATCACGCCCGGTCCGGTGGACGGCTTCCGGCTGGCCGACTATCGCGCGGCGATCGACGCGAACCTGCTGCCGCACGTGAGCGCGACGCTGGCCGCGCTGCCCATCGTCAAGCGCGGCGGCTGGGGTCGGTTGCTGCTGATCGCGCCGGCGAAGGCACGTCGCCCGCACGGGCGCGAGGGGTTGTCCGGCATGGCCCGGATGGGCCTGATCGGCTATCTGCGCGGGTTGGTGGACACCCTGGACGGCACCGGCGTGACGGCCAACGTGCTGGTTCCGGGAGCGGGGCCCGGTGCCGGCCCCCGGCTGTGGGGCGATCCCGGGGCGGGTGCCGAGATCGCTCGGGTGGCCGACCGGATCCGTGGTGAAGGCACCCGCGAAGGCGCCGAGTTCGGGGCGCTGGCCGCGTATCTGGCGAGCGAGCGGGCCGAGCCCGTCACCGGTCTGGTCTTCGACACGCACGGCGGCGACGTCGGTGCGATGGCCGCCTGCCGCGGTTAGCCGGCGATCGGCGGATCCGGGCGGGGCCGCGCCCGACCCGGGTTCGCGCGCCGGTCGCGGCGCGGGCCGGCTAGCGGTGCGCGAGCACCCGGCGGGTCTCGGGGCGGTTCGCGCGGCCCGGGTCCGGGACGGGCGGGGCATCGACGAACGGGTAGCCGAGCAGCGCCCGGCGAAAGGCCTTCTCCGCGATGGCCGGCAGGTTCGAGGGGGCCAGACCGGAGGGATAGGCCATCGTCACCGGCAATGGTCCGGGCGGGGCGGGCAGCCCGGGGCGGACCGCCTTGGGCAGGTCCCACAACTCGTCCCCGTTGGCCACCAGGCACGCGACCCCCATGCCGGCCTTCGCCGCCGCGCGCAGCCCGACCAACTCGGGGCCCTCGTAGGAGATCCGCCACGGCACGTCGCAGGCGTCCAGCGCGGCCACGATCCGCCCGCGCATGGTGCACGGCTCGGTGAACAGGGTCAGCGGCAGCGCGGCGTTCTCGCCGTGCGCCGGCTGGCCGAACCAGTCCATCCGCAGGTGGCCGAGTCCGCGACTGGTGGCGGCCGGTTCGTCCGAGCGCGTCTGCAGGAGCAGCGCCAGGTCGAGTTGGCCGGTGCCCACCTGGGTCTCCAGCGCCTCGCTCAGGCCGGTGCGCACACTCACCTGCGCCTGCGGCAACCTGCGGGTGACCAGCCGAAGGAACTCCGGTAACGCCTCCGCGAGTTGATTGACGATCCCGATGGAGAGCCGTTCGTGTCCCGAAGCCGGCACGAAACGGTCCACCGCCTCGTCGTTGAGCGCGACGATCCGCCGGGCGTAGCCGAGGAGTTCCTCGCCCTGGGGGCTGAGCCGCAGGTTGCGCCCGGTCGAGGTGAAGATCGGACCCTTGATCAGACCGTTGAGCTGCCGGATCTGCTGGCTGACGGCGGGCTGGGTGATGTGCAGAGCCTCCGCGGCCCGGCGGAAACCACCGAGGTCGACCACGGTCAACAAAGCCCTCAGTCGATTGACTTGCAGGTCGTGATGCATTCTCCACTCACATCCATGAAGGGTCTTGCCACACACCTGACGCTCGGGTGGCGACGGGGCCAAGATGATGCTGTGCGGCAACAAGATCAATAAACCTGAGCAATTCGGCCTCGCCGGCGCCTTCGGCGTCGTATTGCCGGCCGAAACCAGGGTACGGGGCGCCGACCGGCCGTTCCACGGTACGGTTCACGACTTCGGCATGAGATTTTCACGGCCGAATGCGAATATGCGATCGGGTGGCATGATCCGGCGCCGAGCGGGCAGGCGGCAGGCGTCGCGTGCGACGAGCATGCCGGCAAACGGGCATTCGGTGGAGACGGGCGACGCCGAACCGGGCGTTTGCCGGCACGGCGCCGACGGCCATTTCGTCGACGATTCGCCCGCCCGAGTGTCCGGAGAAATCACGCGCACTTATCCGGGTCATAAAAACACGCGTTCGACGGCGACCCCCGGCGGTGGAGATCACGCCTAACGTCGATTACTCAGGAACGTTTCCGAGTTCGGATCCAGCCGAGGAGTCGCCATGCAGGGAGCCGCCGCCGGGCCCGCCGTCGAACAGGGAGTCCGGGTCACGCTCGCCGATCCCGGGCTGCGCACGCGCAGTCCCGGCGAGGAATTCGCCTGGGCGATGGGCGGCGTGCCCGCCGCCGAGGATCGGGTGGTCCCGTTCCGGGCCCATCTGCCCGCCGTCTTCCCGCTGTTCGCGACCCGACCGCGCTACGCGGTGCGGCACCTGCTGAAGACCGCGTCGGTGCCCGACCGTCGGGTGCCGTACGTGCACGAGCCGCCCGCCGAGACGACCGCCGCGGCCGGCACCTCCTATCGCAGCACACCCGAAGGCGCCTTCGTGCCCCGCCTGGAGCAGGCCGAACTCACCGACCTGACGGTGTCCGTACCGCTCCCGCGCGGGCTACTCGACCAGCCCGCGCTGCTCGCGTCCTTCGTGGACTACCGCGTGCTGGTCCGGCTGTCCGTGGTGGAGAACGAGTCGCTGCTGCACGGCAGCGCGGACAAGGCGATCCCCGGTCTGCTCACGCTGCCCGAGAGCAGGCACGGCCGGCTCGGCGCGGACCTGGCCGAGGGCCTGACCGTCGCCGCCGCCGAGGTCGAGGAGACCGGTGGCTCGTGCGACGGCATCGTCGTACACCCCTTCACCTACTGGGAGTTGGTCAAGACCGGCACGCTCGCCCTCCTGGCCCAGGCGGGCGTCACCGTCTCCCGGACCCGGATGATCCCGCGCGACCGGGTACTGCTCGGCGACTTCCGCGCCGCCGCGACCCTGCTCGTCCCGGACGTGGCCGCGCTCGCGCTGCGTCGCGGCGCCGGACCCGACGGCTGTGACGCGGTGCAGGCAACCACCCGAGTGGGACTGGCCGTTCACCTTCCGCAGCACTTCCTGCTGCTGACCCGCGACTGAGAAGGGAGTGTGCTCGCGATGGCCGACCGGTCCCCACGCGTGTTGTACATCACCGGCTGGATGCGCAGCGGCAGCACGCTCCTGGGCAACATCCTCAACGAACTTCCCGAAGTCCGGCACGTGGGCGAACTGCACTACCTGTGGCGCAACGGCGTCCTGGGCCGGGGCAGCAACTCGACCTGCGGCTGCGGCACGAGCCTGCGCGCGTGCCCGCTGTGGTCGGGTGTGCTGGAGGACACCGACGGCACCGGGCTCGAGGCGACCGCGCGGCGGACGGCCATGCGGCAACACGCGCTGCTGCGCACCCGGCACGTGCGCACCCGGCTCGCCGAGGCCCGCGGGCGGGTGCCCGCGGCCCCCGGCGTGGACGAACTCCTGGACCGCACCGCGCGGATCCATCGCCGGCTCGTCGACGACGGCGCCGGCCGGCTGATCGTGGACGGCTCGAAGTACCCGGCGGAGGCCGCCGCGCTGCTCGGCCGCCGCGACCTGGACGTGCGCATCCTGCACATCGTGCGCGACCCCCGGGCCACCGCGCTGTCCTATCGGCGGGCCAAGCAGTACATCGACCCGATGAGCCCGGCCCGCAGCAGCGGCTACTGGAACGCCTTCAACGTGGCGTCCGAACTGGTCGGCGCCACCGCCGTGGGCCGCTACCTGCGGGTGCGCCACGAGGACCTGTGCGCGCGGCCCGCGGACGTGCTCGCCGACGTGCTGCGCTTCGCCGGACTCGACGACGAGCCGCCGGTCGACGCGCGGGGCCGGGTGCACCTGGGCGGCAACCACACCGTCACCGGAAACCCGGACCGGTTGCGACAGGGCGTCACCGAGATCCGCCCCGACGAGCGGTGGCGGACCGAACTGGCCCCGCGCGACCTGGCCGTCGTCACCGCACTGACCGCGCCCCTGCTGCGCCGCTACGGCTATCCACTGCTGCCCGGGCACGGCGACCGGGCGCACCCGACGAAGGCATCGGCGGAGCCGGTGCCGGCGACCGCCGCCGCGCAACGATAGGAGCCGACCGTGGATCTCGGACTCGATGGCCGCGCCGCGCTCGTCGCCGCGGCCGGCAGCGGGATCGGCCTGGCCGTCGCGCGTGCGCTGGCGGCGGAGGGCGCCGATGTGTCGATCTGCGGACGGGATCCGGACAAGCTGGCCCGCGCCCGGGACGAGATCGACGCGTGCGGCAAGGGCCGGGTGCTGGCCACCTCGATCGATCTGCGCGACGAGGAGGCCGCCGCGGGCTGGGTCCGGCGCACCGCCGAGGAGTTCGGTGCCCTGCATATCGTGGTGAGCAACTCCGGCGGCGTGCCGTTCGGCCCGGTGGAGAGCTTCACCGTCGCGCAGTACCGGGAGGCGGTCGACGGCAACCTGCTTCCGCACGTGTCGCTCGCGCTCGCCGCGGCGCCGTACCTGACCGCGGCGGGCTGGGGCCGGATCGTGATGATCACCTCGGAGTCGGTGCGCCAACCGCACCCCGGCAGCGGGCTGTCCTCGGTGGCCCGGCTCGGGGTGCTCGGCTTCGCCAAGGGCCTGGTGCACGCGTTCGGCGCGGCCGGGGTGACCGTGAACGTGCTGGCCCCCGGATTCCACCGGACACCCATTCTGGACGTGCAGTACGGCGCCCGGGTCGAGGAACGGCTCGCCGAGGTGGCCCGGGACATCCCGCTGGGCCGGATCGGCCGGGCCGAGGACCTCGGCGCGCTGGTCTGCTTCCTGGCCGCCGAACAGGCCGGCTACGTCACCGGCTCGGTCGTGGTGGTGGACGGCGGCAACTCGCGGGGGATCGGCTGATGGCGGCGCCCGCGCACCGGCCCCAGGCGGATACCGCCGGCACCGACGCCCGCCCGACGCAGCCCTGGGCGCGCACCTTCGCCGGCGTCCTGGTCGCGCTGTTCACCACGTTCGTCGCGGTCGGCCTGGCGATCACGGTCATCCCCCGACTGGTCACCCGGGAACTGCACGGCTCGCCCCTCCAGGTCGGCGTCGCGTTCACGGTGTCCGGCGTGGTGGCCCTGCTGGTGCGCCCGTACGCCGGGCGGCTGGCCCAACAGCGCGGCTGCCGCCCGGTGATGATGCTCGGCGCCGCGCTGATGGTGCTGGTCGGCGGGCTGTACGCGCTGCCGCCGACCCTGTTCGGGTTGTTGGCGGCCCGGTTCGTGCTCGGCGTGGGGGAGGCCCTGCTGTTCACCGCCGGATCGGTGTGGACGGTGGCCCTGACCCCGGTGGACCGACGCGGCCAGGTGGTCGGGTTCTACGGACTGGCGATGTGGGCGGGCCTGGCGGTGGGGCCGGCGCTGGGCGAAGTGTTGTATCGGACCGGCTCGTACGGCGCGGTGTGGACGGCCGCCGCCGTGTTGCCCGCGGTCGCCGTGGCGGTGCTGACCCGGCTGCCCGACAGCGCCCGCCAAGGCGTCGCGGTGTCCGCCCGGTTGTTGCCGCGCGCCGCGATCCTGCCCGGCCTCTCACTCGGCTTCGGCGCGTTCGGATACGCGGCGGTGGCGAGCTTCGGGGCGCTGGCCTTGACGTCCCGCGGGATCGGCAACGGTTCGCTGCTGATCAGCGTGTTCAGCGCGTCGTACGTGGGTGTGCGGGTGGTCGCGGGGCGGGTGCCCGATCGGGTCGGCGCGCTGCCGGTGATCGTGGTGTCCGCGTGCGTCGAGGCGGTCGGCCTGGTGCTGATCGCGTTCGCCTCGACCCTGTGGGTCGCGGCGGCCGGCGCGCTGATCGCCGGCGGCGGCTTCACCCTGCTGTATCCGGCGCTGGCGATGATCGCGATCGACACTCCGCCGGAATCCGAACGCGGCGCGGTACTGGGCGCCATCTCCTCGTTCTTCGACGTCGCGGTCGGCCTCGCCGGGCTGCTCGGCGGGCTGCTCGCCGAGGTCGGCTACACCGCCACCTTCCTGCTGGCCGCGGTCGCCGCACTGGGCTCGCTGTACACCGGCACCGCCGCGGCCCGGCGCCGGGACCGAGCCCGGGCCTCGTGACCTGATCGATCCCCCGCGCGTGGCCACACGCGTGCCGACCCACCGAAGGAGTCCTCGCATGTCCGCCGCACCGAGCGAGACCGCCCGCGCGCGCGACGCCGCCCTGTACGTGCTCAAGCTGGGCAGCGCGACGCTCACGCACGAATCGCTCTTCGACGAGATTCTCGCGCTGCGCCGGCGCGGGGCCCGGCTGCTGGTGATCGCCGGCGGCGCGGCCGGCATCACCGAGCACTACGCCCGGATCGGGCGCGAGGTGCGGATGTTGACCCTGCGCTCCGGCGACACCGTGCGCTACTGTCCGCCCGCCGAACTGCCGCACCTGCTGGCCGCCTACGAACAACTCACGCTGCCGCGCGTGGACGACGCGCTGACCCGGCGCGGCCTTTCGGTGTTCGCCGCCCCGGCCCGCACCGCCGGCCTCGTGCGCGCCACCGCCGTCGGACCCCTGCGAGTGGTCGAGGACGGCCGCACCAGGGTGGTGCGCGACCAGCGCGCGGGACGCGTGAGCGGGGTCGACGCGGCGCGCCTGACGGACCTGTTGGCCACCTTCGACGTGGTATGCCTGTCCCCGCCGGTCGCCGACGCCGACGGCGGCGTGGCGCTGAACGTGGACGCCGACGTGCTGGCCGCCGAGGCGGCCAAGGCCCTGGACGCCGACCACCTGCGCCTGGTCACCGGAACGGCCGGACTGCTGGCCGACCCCGAGGCGGACGGCGGCACGCTGCGCGACATGTTGCCCGGACAGGGACAGCGCTACGCGCGTGGCCGGATGCGGCACAAGGTGCGGGCCGCGGAGATCGCCCTCGGCGGCACCTGCGACGTGGCGATCACCGGCCCGCATACCCTCGACACCACCCGCGCGACCCGGTTCTGGCGCGCTCCCGCGCCCAGCCCTGACCTCGAACTCCTGTCCCGAGCCGTGCAGTTGTCGTCGGTATCGCACGACGAACGCGAACTCGCCGAGTATCTCGCCGGCTGGTGCGCGGCCCACAAACTCGATGCCGAGATCGACGCGGCCGGCAACCTGGTGGCCACGCGCGGCACCGGCCCGCGCCGGCTGCTGCTGCTCGGCCACCTGGACACCGTGCCGCACCGCTGGCCGGTCCGCTGGGACGGCGACGTGCTCACCGGGCGCGGCTGCGTGGACGCCAAGGCGAGCCTGGTGACCTACCTGCGCACGCTGGCCGAGCTGGAGGTGCCGGACGACGCGCAGGTGCGCGTGATCGGCGCCGTACAGGAGGAGATCACCGGCGCCGGTGCCTTCCACGCCCGCGACCACTACCCCGCCGACGCGGTCGTGATCGGCGAACCCAGCGGCGCGGGCGCGCTCACCATCGGCTACTACGGCCTGGTCAAGCTGCGGCTGAGCATGTCCGAACACACCGAACACACCGCCGGAAAGGGCGCGCGCACGGCCGGCGACCGCATGGTCGAGGGGCTGCGGGCGGTCCGCGCCGAGGTGGAACGACTGAACCCGGACGCGCTCACCGCGGTGCTGGGCATCCGTGCGCACAACCGCGGCGACGTACAGCTCGGCGAGGCGACGGTGGACGTGCGCGTGCCGCCGGGCCTGGCCGTGGACGACCTGCTCGCGGCGCTGCGCGCACTGCCCCTGGCGCCCATCGCGCTGGACGTGGTCCGGGCCACCCCCGGGGTGTCCACCGCGCGCTCCAGCCCGCTGGTGAAGGTCTTCCAACGCGCGTTCCGCGCCGCCGGGACCACGCCGCGATTCCTGCTCAAGAAGGGCAGCAGCGACATGAACACGCTGGCCACCACCTGGCACGACATCCCCATGGTCGCCTACGGCCCGGGAGACTCCAAGCTGGACCACACCCCGCACGAAAAGTTGGACGCGGCGGAGTTCCGCGCGGCCGGCACGATCCTGACCGCCGCGGTCCGAGGATGGTGTGCGTCGTGACCGGGCCCGCGTACTGCACCTGCCGGCCCGGCGCCACCGTCTGGCTCACCGGCCCGCCCGGCGCGGACCGGGACCGGCTCGCCCGGGTCGCGGCCCGGTCGTTGCGGCGTGCGCACCGTCGGGTGGAGATCCTGACCGGTGCCGCGCTGCGCCGCGTCGTCGGCGCCGACCCGACGTCCTCCGGCGCCGAACGCCGCGGGCACGTGCTGCGGATCGGCCGAGTCGCACACGTACTGGCCCGCAACGGCGCCACCGTGCTGGTGACGGTGCCCGCCCCCGACGCGGCGACCCGGGCCCGGGTGCGGGCCTGGCACCTGGACAGCGGGACCCGCTACCTGGAGGTGCGCGTGGGCGCCGCCGCGGACTCGACCGGGCCGTCGATCGCGGCGGACCCGGCGCACGGACCCGAGGCCGCGGCGGCGCTGCGCGCGCTGCTCATCGAGGAGGGATCGGCATGACCATCGCGACGAACCGCGCCGACGGTGCCGACGGCACCGGCGGCACCGACAAGGGGTATCCGTTCGCGCACCTGGAGGCGATGGAGTCCGAGGCGGTGCACATCCTGCGCGAGGTGGCCGGGGAGTTCGAGCGGCCGGTGATCCTGTTCTCCGGCGGCAAGGACTCCATCGTGATGCTGCACCTCGCGCTCAAGGCCTTCGCGCCCGGAGTGCCCCCGTTCGCGCTGCTGCACGTGGACACCGGCCACAACTTTCCCGAGGTGCTGGAGTACCGCGACCGCACGGCGGCCCGACACGGACTGTGCCTGCACGTGGTGTCGGTCCAGGAGTTCATCGACGCCGGCGAGCTGCGCGAGCGTGCGGACGGCACCCGCAATCCGTTGCAGACCGTGCCGCTGCTCGACGCGATCGAACGACACGGCTTCGACGCGGTGTTCGGAGGCGGCCGGCGGGACGAGGAGAAGGCCCGCGCCAAGGAGCGGGTGTTCTCGCTGCGCGACGAGTTCGGCGGCTGGGATCCGCGCCGGCAGCGGCCGGAGTTGTGGCAGCTGTACAACGGGCGGCACGCGCCGGGCGAGCACGTGCGGGTCTTCCCGCTCTCCAATTGGACCGAACTGGACATCTGGCAGTACATCGCCCGGGAGCGGATCGAACTCCCGGCCATCTACTACGCGCACGAGCGGGAGGTCTTCCACCGATCCGGCATGTGGCTGACCCGGGGCGAGTGGGGCGGCCCGGGCGAGGACGAACCGACCGAGTGCCGGCGCGTGCGCTACCGCACGGTCGGCGACATGTCCTGCACCGGCGCGGTGGACTCCGACGCCGACACCGTCGAGAAGGTCATCGACGAGATCACCGCGTCCCGCCTGACCGAGCGGGGCGCCACCCGGGCCGACGACAGGATGTCCGAGGCCGCGATGGAGGACCGCAAGCGAGAGGGCTACTTCTGATGATCGTCGACACACTGCGCTTCGCCACCGCCGGCTCCGTGGACGACGGCAAGTCCACCCTGGTCGGCCGACTCCTGCACGACTCCAAGTCGATCCTGGCCGATCAACTGGAGGCGGTCGAGCAGGCCTCCTTCGACCGGGGGCAGCACACACCCGACCTGGCCCTGCTCACCGACGGCCTGCGGGCCGAGCGTGAGCAGGGCATCACGATCGACGTGGCCTACCGCTACTTCGCCACGCCCCGCCGCCGGTTCATCCTCGCCGACACCCCCGGGCACGTGCAGTACACCCGCAACATGGTCACCGGGGCGTCCACCGCCGAGCTGGCCGTGGTGCTCATCGACGCGCGCAACGGCGTGGTCGAACAGACCCGGCGGCACGCCGCGGTGGCCGCGCTGCTGCGGGTCCGGCACGTGGTGCTCGCGGTCAACAAGATGGACCTGGTGGACTGGTCCGAGACCGTCTTCGCGGGCATCGCGGACGAGTTCACCGCCTACTGCGCCGCGCTCGGGGTGGCCGAGGTCACCGCGATCCCGGTCTCCGCGCTGACCGGGGACAACGTGGTGGAGCCGACCGGGACGATGCACTGGTACGCCGGGCCGACCCTGCTCGAACACCTGGAGACGGTGCCGGTCACCCGAGACCCGGACGGCGACCCGACGCGCTTCCCGGTCCAGTACGTGATCCGTCCGCAGACCGCCGAACTCCCGGACTACCGGGGCTACGCGGGCCAGATCGCCTCCGGCGTGCTGCGGGTGGGGGACCGGGTCAGCACGCTGCCGTCCGGAGGCACCAGCACCGTCGAGGGCATCGACGCTCTCGGCGAACCGGTGGACACCGCGTGGGCGCCGCAATCGGTGACCGTACGGCTGGCCGACGACCTGGACATCTCCCGCGGCGATCTGCTCGCCCCCGAGGACACCGCGCCCGACCCCACCCGAGACGTCCGCGGGACCGTCTGCCACCTGCACGACCGGCCGCTGGCACCGGGTCAACGGGTGCTGCTGCGGCACACCACCAGGACGGTGCGGGCGATCGTCAAGGAGATCCCCTCGCGGCTGAACCTCGACGACCTCTCGCACCGGTCCGCCCCCGGCGAACTCGTCGCCAACGACATCGGCACGGTCGTGCTGCGCACCGCCGAGCCGATCGCCCTCGACCCGTACGCGCACTCCCGGCGCACGGGCTCGTTCCTGCTGATCGACCCGATCGACGGAACGACGTTGTCCGCGGGGATGGCCGAGACCCCGGCCTGACCGGGGAAGACACCCGTGCCCACGCTCGCCGTCCGCGGACGGCGAGCGTGGGCACGGGTGTTCGTCGACCGCATCGACTCGGCGGCCGGGTGGTCAGCGGGGTGCGCCGATCGCGCCGTTCCGGGACTCCCACTCGGCGGGCGCGTCCCCGGCGGGGCCGTCCGCCGGAGCCGCCGCGGCCTCGGCCTCGAGCGTCGGGTCGACCTCGGGGCGCGCCGGCAGCGCGAACATCAACACGAAGATCACGACCAGGACGACCGCGGCCCACAGCAGCGAGTTCTCGAAGGCGTTCACGAACGCGGGCCCCACCTTCTCGGGCGCGAGTCCGTCCTCGATCAGCCGGAAGAAGACCACCGACGTCAGCCCCAGACCCAGCGCGTTGCCCATCTGCAGCGTCGTGTTGATCAGCCCGGACGCCGATCCGGCATGCTCGCGCGGTACATCGGAGAGCACCGCGTTGGTCAGCGGCGCCACGATCAGCCCCATGCCGACGCCGATCACCAGGAGCGGCAACGCCATCTGCCAGGCCGTGATCCCGGTGCCGTACCGGTCCGCCTCCCACAGGTAGATCAGCATGCCCGCGGCCATCACCAGCGCACCGGCCTGGAGCACCTTGCGTCCGAATCGCGGCACCAGCTTCTGCACCGAGACGCCCGCGGCGGCGGCGACCGCCACCGAGAACGGCAGGCTGGTCAGACCGGCGCGCATCACACTCCAACCCAGTCCGATCTGCATGTACAGCGTCCAGACCAGGAAGAACATGCCACACACGACACCGAAGCCGAACTCCACCGCGATCCCGGCACTGAAGCTCTTCACCCGGAACAGCGACATCTCCACCAGCGGCGAGCCGTCCCGACGGGTCTTGGCCCGCTCGTACAGTGCCAGCGCGGCGAACACGAACACCGAGCCGGCCATGGAGAGGTAGCCCCACAGCGGCCAGCCCAACTCGCGGCCCTGGGTGAGCGGGTACAGCAACATCAGCAGGCCCAGCGTGACCAGGCCGACGCCGACCAGGTCCAGATGCAGGGCGCGGGCGGCCTTGGACTCGGTGATGTACTTGCGGCCCAGGATCAGCCCGGCGATGCCCACCGGCACGTTGATCAGGAAGATGGTCCGCCATTCGAGGTCGAACACGTTCCACTCGGTGAGCAGCGCGCCCAGCAGCGGTCCGCAGACCCCGCCCATGCCGACGATGGCGCCGAACAGGCCGAAGACCTTGCCGCGTTCGTGCGCGGGAAAGGTGGCGTGCACGATCGACAGGACCTGCGGGACCATGATCGCGGCCCCGGCGCCCTGCAGGATCCTGGACGCGACCAGCATGTCCGCGTTCACCGCGCAGCCGCTGAGCGCGGAGGCGACGGTGAAGGTGGTGACACCGATCAGGAAGATCCGCCGGCGCCCGTGGATGTCGCCGAGCCGGCCGCCGGTGATCAGGCCGGCCGCGAACGCGAGCACATAGCCCGCGGTGATCCATTGGATCTGGCTCGTGGAGGCGTCCAGGTCGCGCTGGATGGAGGGCAGTGCGACGTTGACGATCGTGACGTCGAGCAGATCCATGAACGCCGCGGTCATGACGATGGCCAGTGCGATCCAGCGCCGCGAATCCGGCGGGGCCGCTTCCGGGTGAGCGATGGGTGAAGTCATGCTTCCAGGCTAGAAATCGAAGGGGGTGGACAGGGGGTCGCGCGTTAAGGGCTTGCGTTCGTTTCGATCAGCACGGTTTATGGCCGAGCCGCGGGATTTCCGGGGAAAGCGCGGCGCAGGCAATCGGCCCGCCGCGGATCGAATGCATGTTCCATCGGGCGGGCGGTGCATTTGTGATATCCGTTGGGTACGTGAAGAGTTCACATCCCGACCGGGAAAAACCCGCGGCACACCGCCGGCGTACTCACGCCGAGCGGAGGAAGACTTCCCCTCGCCATCGACGAAGTGCCCGGTCCGGCCCGCCGACTTCGGACGCACCGGCCCGGCACGCCGCCCGCCACACAGCCCCCGAGGAGCGCCATGAACACCATTGCCCTTCCGCCCGCCCGAGTCCACGCGCCCACCGTCCCGGCACTTTCCCCCGACGGCTGCGAGAAACTGGTCGTCGAGAATCTCACCGCATCGCCGGCCGATCGAAACCGGCCGGCCACGTGTATCTGCTGGTCGGACGCGCAGCCCGTCGACTGAACCGGATATCCCGGACCGATCGGCGGACTTCCCCGAGGACCGAAGGGAAATCGTGAACGGCGCGCGACACAATGCCCCCGGCCTTGCCTTCAAACCCCACCTCGAGGTCGAAGTGGTGCCCGCCGAAGGCGTGTTCCTGGTGTCCGAGCGCGGGGTGACCGCACTGCGCGGCACCGGCCTGGTCACCCTCGCACCGCTCCTGGACGGCACCCGCACCCTGGACGCGCTCATCGCCGAGACCGCACCGACCCTGCCCGCCGCGCAGACCCGACACCTGGTCGGCGGCCTGCTCGACGCGGGCCTGCTCACCCACCGGCTACCGGCCAAGAACGTCCCCGAAGCCGATCGGGCCTACTGGGAACTCGCGGGCCTGGACGGTGACCTCGCGGCGGACCGGGTACGCACCGGCCCGGTCCGCGTGGTCGGTGTCGGCCCCACCGGCACCGCGACCGCGACCGCGCTCACCGAGGCCCTGGTCGCCTCCGGGCTGCACGTGCCCGACACCTCGGACCGACCCCCGGCGCTGACCATCGCCGGGTGCGACGACTACCTCGACCCCGCGCTGGCCGACCTGGACGCCGCGCACCGCGCCTCCCGGGTGCCCTGGCTCCTGGTCCGCTGCGGCGGCGAACAGCCCTGGATCGGGCCGCTGTTCCGCCCCGGCGATGCGGACGCCCCGTGCTGGCGCTGCCTGGCCGAAGCGCTGCGCCGCAATCGCCCCGCGCACCGCTACCTCGAACAGGCGCTGGGCCGACCGGTGGGCGCGCCCGCGTCCGCCCACCCGGCCGGCAGGCTGCTCGCGCTGCACCTGGCCGGCCTGGAGGCCGCCAAATGGCTGGCCGGCCGACCCCGGCCCGCCCCCGACACGATCTGGACACTGGACACCCTCACCCTCACCGGCCGGCACCACCCGGTGCGCCGCCGCCCGCAATGCGCCGGCTGCGGCGACCCCGAAATCGTCGCCCACCGGGTGCGGGCCCCGGTCCGCCCCGGCACCCGGATCAAGGCCGACACCGCGTACGGAGACCGGGCCTCGACCCCCGAGGAGATCCTCGAGCGTTACGGCCACCTGGTGGATCCGCTCACCGGAGTCCTGGGCGAGATCACCCGGGACACCAGAGGCCCCGACTTCCTCAACTGCTTCCACGCCGGCCACAACCCGGCCGCCGCGCCCACCGGCCGGACCGCGCTGCACGCGGGGCTGCGCACCCACAGCTCCGGCAAGGGCCCGACCGCGCGCGACGCCCGGGTCGGCGCGCTGTGCGAGGCCGTGGAACGGTTCAGCGGCGACCACCACGGCGACGAACCGGTCGTCCGGGCGGCCTACGCCGACCTCGGCGACAACGCCGTGCACCCCGACCTGGTCCAACTCTTCCACCCCCGCCAGTTCGCGGACCGCGAACGCTGGAACGCCGAACACGCCCCCGCCCACCACGTGTGCGCGCCGTTCGACGACCACGCGCCGGTGCACTGGACCCCGACCTGGTCGCTCACCGGGGACCGCCCGCGACTGCTGCCCACCTCGCTGCTCTACTACAACACCCCGCGCGACCCGGGCGGTCGCCGCTGCGTCGCCGGCTCCAACGGCTGCGCCGCGGGCGGCTCGCTCGAGGACGCCATCCTCCAGGGCTTCCTGGAACTGGTCGAACGCGACGCCGTCGCGCTGTGGTGGTACAACCGCACCCGGCAGCGCGGGGTCGACCTGGACACGTTCGAGGACCCCTGGATCGCCCGGGTGCGCGGCGGCCACGCCGAACTGCACCGGCAGGTGTGGGCCCTCGACCTCACCAGCGACCTGGGCGTGCCGGCGTTCGCCGCACTGTCGCGGCGGGTGGACAAACCCGCGGAGGACATCTCGCTCGGCTTCGGCGCGCACTTCGACCCGGGCATCGCGCTGCGCCGCGCGCTGGCCGAGGTCAACCAGATGTTGCCGCCCGTCGCCCGGGTCGCCGCCGACGGGTCCGGCTACGGGTGCGACGACCCCGTGGCGCTGCACTGGTGGCGCACCGCGACGATCGCCGAACATCCCTACGTCACCCCCGATCCCGGCCTGCCCGCGAGTGCTCCGGGCGACTTCCCGCACCGGCGGCACCGGGACCTGCGCGAGGACGTGCGGACCATCGAGAACCTGGTCCGGGCACACGATCTGGAACTGCTCGTGCTGGACCAGACCCGCCCCGACATCGGGCTGCCCGTGGTGCGGGTGATCGTCCCGGGACTTCGCCCGGTCTCGGCCCGGTTCGCCCCGGGGCGGCTGTACGACACGCCGGTGCGGCTGGGCCGGCTCACCGCCCCGACCCGCTATGCCGACCTCAATCCGATTCCCCTGTTCCTGTAGCCCGTCCCGCTCCTACGCTGCGTTGCACAGCGACCTCGAGCGAGGAGCCTTGATGCACGCAACTCCCGCGCGCGAACCCGAGATCAGCCCGGGACACAGACCCGCGCCGCACACCGAACTCGCTCCGCGCACGGCGGTGACGATCACCGCGATCGTGATCCTCGGCTTCTTCCTGGTCGCGCTCACCTATGTGCTGCGCGACGAACACGGAGCCGGTGCGCTGGTGTTGTGCCTGGCGCTGATGTTGCTGCTGTTCGCGTTGCAACTGGGCCACTCGTTCCCGTCCCGGGTGCCGATCCTGGCAGGCCGGCGCGAGCGCACACTGGCGGCGCAGGCCCTGCTGACCTACCTGCCGTTCACCCTCTTCGGCGCGGCCTGGCTGGGCATGCCCGGGTTCCTGGCCGCGTCGTGTCTGCTCGTGCTCAAGTCCGTCCTCGCGTGGGTGTGCTTCGGTACCGTCGTGGTGTCCACCGGAGTGATCCAATACGCGGTCGGCTTCGGCGGCGGTGAACTCGCCTACAACGTCACCGCCACCGCGCTGACCGGGCTGGTCGTCTACGGGCTCAGCCGACTCGCCGAGCTGATGCGCGAAGTCCAGGAGGCCCGTGAGGAGTTGGCCCGCTTCGCGATCACCCGCGAGCGGCTGCGCTTCGCTCGCGACCTGCACGATCTGCTCGGTTCCAGCCTGTCCACCATCACACTCAAGTGCGAACTCGCCTACCGTCTGGTGCGCCTGCACCCCGCGCGGGCCGAGGCCGAGATCGTGGAGATCCTGCACACGTCCCGGCAGGCGCTGGCCGACGTCCGCTCGGTCGCCAGCAGTTACCTGCACATGAGCCTGACCCGCGAGATCACCGCCGCCGAGTCGCTGCTGAGCGCGGTGGGCATCGACACCCGGGTGCGCGCCGCCGCGGACCTGCCCACGGGCGGCGCGGACGCGGTGCTGGCCACCGTGCTGCGCGAGGGCATCACCAACGTGCTGCGGCACAGCAAGGCCCGGCACTGCGTGATCGAAACGGTCCTCGACCACGACCGGGTGCGGCTGACCCTGACCAACGACGGCATCGACGCGAGCAAGACGCCGCCGGTCGCCGCCGGCGCGACCGAGGGCGGCAGCGGGCTGCGCAACATGGCCACCCGGGTGCTGGCCCTGGGCGGGACGCTGACCGCGGCCACCCGTGCGGACGGCTGGTTCGAACTGACGGCGGAACTGCCGGTTAACGCGGAGGCCGATCCCGATCGGAACGCGGGGTGGGACACCGCGGTCGGCGGCTCCCCGGGCCGGTGACGCCGCGCGGCCGGTCGACGCGCGTCACAACCAGCCGGAGTCGCGCGCGATCCGCACCGCGTCCATACGATTGCGGGCGTTGAGCTTGGTCACCGTCGTGGTCAGGTAGTTGCGTACCGTCCCGGCGGAGAGGAACAGGCCGCGCGCGATCTCCGGCACGTCCACCCCCTCGGCGGCCAACCGCAACACCTCGGTCTCCCGCGCGCTCAACGGATTCTCCGCCGCCTGGAGCGTGGCCACCGCCAACTGCGGATCGATCACCTGCTCACCGGCGGCCACCGCGCGGATGGCGGCGGTCAGTTGGTCCGGATCGGCGTCCTTGAGCAGGAACCCCGAGGCGTGCGCGGCCAGCGCCCGCCGCAGATTGCCCGGCCGGCCCAGGCTGGTCAGGATCACCGTGCGGCACTCGGGCAACCGCTCGTGCAGCAGCCGGGCCGCCCGAATGCCGTCCAGACCCGGCAGATCGATGTCCAACACCGCGACCTCGGGGCGCACCTCGAGCGCCACCGGCAGGATGAGATCTCCGCAATCGACCTCGGCGACGACCTCGATGTCGGGCTCCAGTTCCAGTAACGACACCAGCGCCCGACGCAGCATGAGCATGTCCTCGGCGAGAAGAACCCTGACCATCGTGTCCCCCCACGGCATCCCAACGGGATGGTCACTGTCATCGACCGTTCCTCGGGAGCACCGGCGGCAGCGCCCCGCCCGCGACACCGACGACCCCACGCCCTCTCACCTGCCCCGACGCGCTCCGATCACGCCGGTCCAAGGCGAGCACGACCGGTCAGATCGAGAACGTGTCGCCGCGCACCCGCACCGACCGGCCGATCCACGGGTCGGTGCGCATGGACGCCAGCACGTCGGCGTCCGTCGAGGAGGCCACCGATCGCACGCCGCCCGTGCCCTCGACCACCGCGATCGCCACCGCCGGCTCGCCCTGCTCGAACGCCACCGTGCAGCCCACCACGTCCGCCGGGCCCGCGTAGTCCGCGTCCACCGGCCGGGCCGGCAACTCGGCACTGACGTCCACCGCCCGGAAACCGCCGGCGGCGGGGCGGCCCGCCCACAGCGCGCCGGCCTGCTTGGTCACCATCCCCGACACGGCGGTCACCAGCCCGTCCCCACCCGCGAGCACGTTCGCCGCGACCTCGACCGTGGCCTGGAGCACGTAGTTGTTGAGCGGCCCCCCGGCGAAGGCCATCCCGCCCGTACCGGTCAACGCCCGGCCGGCACGCTCGGTCAGACCCAACTCGCGCTGCTGGATGCGCACCGCCGCCGGGAAGCAGCTGTACAGGTCAACGTGGGTCGTGTCCCCCACCCCGGAGCCCAGCGCCGCGCCGACCGCCGCGAACCCCGGGGAGCGGTCCAGGTCCGGTCGGGCCACCAGCGGCACCATCGTGTTCGCCTCGGCCGCCATGGTCGGGAACACCCACCGCCCGCGCTCGACCCCGAACCGCCGCGCGGTCTCCGCCGAACACAGCAGCAGCGCGGCAGCCTGGTCGACGTTCATCTGCGAGCAGTGCCACTTGGTGTACGGGTCGGCCAGCCACGCGTTGCGCCCCTCGGGGGACAACAACTCGTCTTCGCGCAGCGCGCGACCGCGCACCGAGTGCCCGGCGTCGGCCGCGACGGCCGAGAAGCCCTGCCACAGCGCGGCGATCTCGCGCGCGTTGTCCGCCGGCGACAACCCGCGCGCCGCGCCGATCGCGGACTCCATCACCGCGTACTGCCGGGCCGGCACGGCCAGATGGCGATCGATCTCGACCCGGGCCAGGATGTCCGCACCCGGCGCCCAGACCGTGTCGGGCACCCCGTCCGCGACCGGATCCGCGAGCTCGACCCCGGCGATCCTCGCCCGCAACCGCCGGTGGGCCGCCTCGCCGCCCACCACCAGGACCACGTCCGCCCGCCCGGCGGCGATGTCGGCGCAGGCCCGGCTGATCAACGACTGCTGCAACACCCCGAGTTCGGCCAGCGTGCTGTGCGCGTCGACGATCTTGAACCGGTTCGCCAGCCACCGTCCCGGATCGCCGTGCCGCCACGTCCCGCGCGGGACCAGCACATGCCGCACCGCCCGCAACAGGCCGCCCAGGCCGTCGGCGGCGTCCTCGACGGCCCGGGCCATCAACTCCAGCTCGCCGACCCCGGCGCCCGCCTCGGCCAGGCGCTGATTCGCCACCCCGGCGCCCACCAGCACCGGTGTCCGCGGATCGATCGTCTCCAGCGCCATCGACGCCCCCTCGCAACGCTGCTCCTCGGCACCGGACCACCCGGCGGGCCGACCGTAACGGCGGATCCCGACGATCACCAGAGCCGACGATCACCTTTGCCGCGGCCCCGCGGCCGGGCCGACCCGACCGGCGCGGTTGCGGACCGCCCGCCGGCGGGCATACGACAACCTTCGGCCCGGCACCCCGAGGAGCAGCGCGATGACCGAACACGACCCCTATGTGCGGGTACGCGGCGCGCGTGAGCACAACCTGCGCGACGTGGACGTGGACATCCCGCGCGACACGTTCGTCGTGTTCACCGGGGTCTCCGGCTCCGGGAAGTCCTCGCTCGCGTTCGGCACGCTGTACGCGGAGGCACAACGGCGGTATTTCGAATCGATCGCCCCGTACGCCCGGCGACTGATCCAGCAGGTCGGCGCGCCGCACGTGGACGAGATCAGCGGACTGCCGCCGGCCATCGCGCTGCGCCAACAGCGCTCGGCGCCGACCTCGCGCTCGACGGTGGGCACCCTGACGACGCTGTCCAACTCGCTGCGGATGTTGTTCTCCCGGGCCGGCCACTACCCGCCCGACGCGCGGCGGGTGGACTCGGACGCGTTCTCGCCGAACACCGTCGCCGGCGCCTGTCCGAACTGCCACGGCCTGGGTCGGGTGCACGAGGTGAGCGAGGAGTCGCTGGTCCCGGACCCGGGCAGATCGATCCGGGACGGTGCGATCGCCGCGTGGCCGGGCGCCTGGTACGGGAAGAACCTGCGGGACATCCTGGCCACCCTCGGCTACGACGTGGACCGGCCGTGGCGCGAGCTGCCGAAGGTCGAGCGGGACTGGATCCTGTTCACCGACGACCAGCCCGTGGTCACCGTGCGTCCGGTGCGCGACGCGAGCCGGATCCAACGCGACTACCAGGGCACGTACAGCAGCGCGCGGCGGATCGTGCTGAAGACGTTCGCGACCTCCAAGAGCGCGACGCAGCGCAGGCGGGTCGAGCGTTTCCTGCGCAGTGGGCCGTGCCCGGTGTGCCACGGCCGGCGGCTGCGGCCGGAATCCTTGGCGGTGACCTTCGCGGGGTACGACATCGCCGCGCTGGTCGCGCTGCCGCTGGCCGAGGCGGCGAAGGTGTTGGCCGGCGCGGAGGCCGACGGCGAGCCGGCCGCGACGATCTGTACGGACCTGGTGGCGCGGATCGCGGTGCTGGTCGAGCTGGGGCTCGGCTACCTGAGCATGGATCGGGAGACGCCGACGCTCTCCTCGGGCGAACTCCAGCGGTTGCGGCTGGCCACCCAGCTCCGGTCGGGCCTGTTCGGGGTGGTGTACGTGCTGGACGAGCCGTCCGCGGGATTGCACGCGGCGGACACCGAGGCGCTGCTCGTGGTGCTCGACCGGCTGCGCGCGGCGGGCAATTCGTTGTTCGTGGTGGAACACCGGATGACGGTGGCGCGCCGCGCGGGCTGGCTCGTGGACGTCGGGCCCGGCGCGGGCGAGGGCGGCGGCCGGATCCTGTACAGCGGCCCGCCGGCCGGGCTGCGCGAGGTGGCCGACTCGGCGACCCGCCGATACCTGTTCCGGACCGGCCCGGCGGCGACCCGGGAGCCGCTGTCGCCCACCGGGTGGGTGACGCTGACCGGGGTGACCCTGCACAACCTGCGCGATGTGGACGTGCGCTTCCCGCTGGGCGTGTTCACCGTGGTCACCGGGGTGTCCGGCTCGGGCAAGTCCAGCCTGGTCGGCGGGGTGTTGGCGGAGGTGACGGCGGATCACCTGGGCACCCGGCCGGAGGAGGACGAGGACCGGCGGCAGGAGTCGGGCGAGATTCGCGCGGTGGAGGGCCTGGACGTGGTCGATCGGCTGGTGCGGGTGGACCAGAAGCCGATCGGGCGCACCCCGCGCTCGAACCTGGCCACCTACACCGGCCTGTTCGACACGGTGCGCAGGCTCTTCGCGGACACCGACGCGGCGCGCGAGCGCGGGTGGACCGCGAGCCGGTTCTCCTTCAATGTGGACGGCGGCCGATGCGAGACGTGTTCGGGGGAGGGCTTCGTCGCGGTGGAGCTGCTGTTCCTGCCCGGGACGTACGCGCCGTGTCCGACCTGCCACGGCGCGCGCTACAACCCGCCGACGCTGGAGGTGACGTACCGGGGGCTGAGCGTCGCGGACGTGCTCGGGCTGACGGTGGACGCCGCCGCCGACTTCCTCGCCGAGGTGCCGGCCGCCGCGCGCAGTCTGACCACGTTGCGCGAGGTGGGTCTGGGCTACCTGCGACTGGGGCAGCCCGCGACCGAGCTCTCCGGCGGCGAGGCGCAGCGGATCAAGTTGGCCAGTGAGCTGCAACGGGCCCGGCGCGGGCACACGCTGTACGTGCTGGACGAGCCGACGGCCGGGCTGCATCCGGCCGATGTCGAGCTGCTGATGCGCCAGTTGCACGGTCTGGTCGCGGCGGGCAACACGGTCGTGGTGGTCGAACACGACCCGGACGTGATCGCCGGCGCGGACTGGATGATCGACCTCGGTCCCGGCGGCGGCGCCAACGGCGGCCGGATCGTGGCGAGCGGGGTGCCGGCGGATGTGGCGGCGAAGGGTGTGGGGGTGACCGCGCGGTTCCTGGCGGCGCACTGACGCGCGGGGCGGCGCCGGGCGGGTGGGCGAGCCGGGCCACGCCGGCGCCTCGTCGCGCGGTTCGGCATCGCGTGGTTCGGGCGGGTGGATCGGCCCGCGCGGGTCGGCCCGGCCGGCTCAGTCGGCGTCCGGACCGGCCAGGAACTCGAGGAGGGCGGCCGGATCGTCGCCGGCACACGCCGCGCGCACGGCCGCCTCGTGTGCCTGGGCCAGCGCGTCCAACCGGGCGAGGCGGTGGCGCCCGCGCCGGGACAGGTGCGCGGCGATCCGGCGGCGGTCCACGCCGGACTGGCGTCGGTAGATCCAGCCGTCGTCCACCAGCGCGTCCACGATCCGGGTCAGGCTGGCGTGCGGGATCAGCAGGCTCTGCGCCAGGTCGCCCATCAGCCGGCCGTCGCCCTCGCCGACGGCGCGCAGCACGAGCCACTGGTCGAGAGTGCAGTTCTCCTCGGCCAACACGAGGGTCAGGGTGCGGGTCAGGCGGCGCTGCGCGATGGTCAGCAGCTCGGCCAGGGGCGGTCGGGCGACGGCTCGTTCGGCGAGTTCGCCGGCGGACATGCGCATCACCCCTTCACCGGGCCGGTTCCAGGAGCATACTTACTCGCCTGATGAGCGTCGACACAGTCTTGATCGAGCCGCTCGACGCGCTGCATTCCGACCGGAATCCCCAGGTGCTTCGAGTGGGCCTGGTGGTGCCCCAGTCCGGGCCGCTCGGGATCATCGGGCCCTCGGCGGTGGACGCGGCGCTGCTCGCGGCGTACGAGATCAACACCGCCTGCGGGGTGCGCGACCGCCCGGTGGAACTGGTCCTGGTGGACGCCGGCGGCCCGCCCGAGAAGGTCGCGGCGCAGGTCGAACTGCTCGGCTCGGCGGGTGCGGTGGACGTACTGGTCGGCTTCCACACCAGCGACGTGCACCGCGCGATCGAGTCGGTGGTGAGCGGCCGGACGCCGTACGTCTTCACCCCGCCGCACGAGGGCGGCGGTCGGCTGCCCGGGGTGGTGTGCACGGGAGTCGACCCGATGCGCCAACTGCGTGAGTCGATCGGGTGGCTGACCGAGCACCATCGGCTGCGCCGGTGGGCGCTGATCGGCAACGACTACATCTGGCCGCAGGCCATCCACGCGGCCGCCACGCGGTTGATCACACACGCGCACAGCAGCGTGGTGTACGAGCGACGGGTGGCCTTCGGGGCGGTACGCGCGGGCCTGGACGAGTTGTTGGCCGGGCTGCGGGTCGCCCGCGCCGACGCGCTGCTGCTCAGCCTGATCGGCCGCGACCTGGTCGACTTCAACCGGGCACTGCGGCACGCCGGGCTGGATCGCATCCTGGTCCGGCTGTCCGGGGCGCTGGAGGAGAACGGGCTGTTGGCCTACGGCGGCGACGACACCGGTGCGATGTACGCGGTGATGCAGTCCTTCGCGTCGCAGACCGACGATCGCCGGCTGGGCCTGGCCGAGCGGCACCGGTCCCTGTTCGGCGCACAGGCGCCGGTGTTGGACGCCTACGCCGAGGGCCTGTACGACGGGCTGCACCTGGTCGCGGCGTTGGCCGCGCGGGACGAACTGGCGCCGGACGGGTTGGCGGCGGCGGTGCGCCGATTGTTCGACGCCGATCCGGCCGCCGCGCGAGGGGCGTGGGCGCGGTCGTCGCTGGGGCCGCCGCGCAGGCAGGTGTACCTGGCCCGAGCGGAAGGGCTGGATTTCGTTGTGCTGCCGCGACGAGAAAGTACTTCCATTTGGAAATAACTGGTTCTAGGGTCTCTCCGTGACCCCTCGGGGTCGTCCCGAGGAGAGACCACCATGAGCGAAGTCCCCACCCGCGGATCGACCGGGAGACCCGAGTCGACCGGCAGACCCGAGTCCCCCGGCAGACCGGACCCGACCGGAAGCCCCGCGTCGATCGAGAAGTACGGCTACAAGCAAGAACTCCGCCGGTCCCTGAGTTTCCGCGACCTGCTCGTGTACGGCCTGGTCTTCATGGTCCCGATCGCGCCGTTCGGCATCTTCGGCGGCGTGTTCCAGGGCTCCGGCGGCATGGTCGCGCTCGCGTACGTCATCGGCATGGTCGCGATGATGTTCACCGCGTTGTCCTACGCGCAGATGTCCCAGGCCTTCCCGATGGCCGGATCGGTGTACTCCTACGCCGGCCGAGGCATCGCCGCCCCGGTGGGCTTCCTGGCCGGCTGGATGATCCTGCTCGACTACATCCTGGTGCCCGGCCTGCTCTACCTGATCGCCGCCGTCGCGATGAACTCGCTGGTCACGTCCATCCCGGTGTGGATGTGGGTGGTCGGGTTCGTGCTGCTGAACACGGCGGTGAACTACCTCGGCGTCGAGATGACCGCCAAGGTCAACAAGATCATGCTGATCGGCGAACTGATCATCCTGGTCCTGTTCATCGTGATCGGCGTGGTCGCGCTGATGGACGGCAAGGGCCGCGGCTTCGACTTCACCCCGATCTACAACAGCGACACCTTCTCCTGGAACCTGGTCTTCGGCGCCGTCTCGATCGCGGCGCTGAGCTTCCTGGGCTTCGACGGCATCTCCATGTTGTCCGAGGAGAACAAGGACTCGGCCAAGGCCATCGGCCGGTCGATGGTCGCCGCGCTGCTGCTGGCCGGGACGTTGTTCATCGCGCAGACCTGGATCGCCTCGCTGCTGGTGCCCGACCCCGGGGCGCTGATCGACAAGGGCGACCCGGACGGCACCGCGTTCTACGACGCGGCCCGGGTCGCGGCGGGCGGCTGGCTGGCCAAGCTCACCGCCGTGGCCACCGCGATCGCGTGGGGCTTCGCCAACTCGCTGGTCGCCCAGGCCGCGACCTCACGCCTGCTGTACGCGATGGCCCGGGACCGGCAACTGCCGTCCTTCCTGGCCAAGGTGCACCCCAAGCACCGGGTCCCGGTCAACGCCACGCTGCTCACCGCCGTGATCTCGCTCGCCCTGGGCCTGTACACCAGCACCCGCGACGACGGCATCACCACGCTGAGCAGCCTGGTCAACATCGGCGCGCTCACCACGTTCCTGGTGCTGCACGTGTCGGTGGTCGTGCACTACCTGATCCGGCACAAGAGCCGGGACTACTGGCGGCACCTGATCGCGCCCTCGCTGGGCTTCGCGATCCTGGCCTACGTCGTCTACAACGCCGACGGCGACGCGAAACGACTGGGCACGATCTGGTTCGCGATCGGTTTCGCCCTGCTCTCCGGTCTGGTCCTGGCGGGCCGCCGGCCGAAAATCTCCGCCATCGACCAGGTCGAGGAACCCGTATGACCCTGCTCGAAGTCGTCTCCCTGCAGCCGACCTACCACCAGTACGCCTACACCTTCGGCGGGCGCCGCCCGCTGGTGACGGTCCGCCCCGGCACCATCGTGGAACTGTCCACCGAGGACTGCTTCGGCGGGAACGTCAAGGGCATCGACGACCTGCCCAGCGCGGTGTGCACCTTCCCCTATCTCAACCCCGTCACCGGACCGATCGCGGTCGAGGGCGCCGAACCCGGGGACACCCTCGCGGTGCACTTCGTGGACATCGCACCCGCGCGCGACTGGGGCATCTCCACCACGTTCCCGCACTTCGGCGCGCTCACCGCCACGCCCACCACGGCGATGCTGCACGAGGCGCTGGAGGAACGGGTGTGGGTCTACGACCTGGACGCCGACGCGGGCATCTGCCGATTCCGGGCTCGGGAGAGCGACTTCGTCGTGGACCTCCCGCTGGACCCGATGCACGGCACGGTCGGGGTGGCGCCCGCCGCGGGTGAGACGCTGATGTCGATCACCCCGGGCGCGCACGGCGGCAACATGGACACCCCCGAGATGCGGGCCGGCACCACCGCGTACTTCGGCGTCAACGTCGCGGGCGGCATGCTCTCGATCGGCGACGGCCACGCCCGCCAAGGCGAGGGCGAACTGTGCGGGACGGCGGTCGAGGCAGCGATGCGCACGGTGATCGTGGTCGACCTGATCAAGGGCGGCGCGCCGGTGTCGCCGCGCCTGGAGAACGACGACCACCTGCTCACCACCGGGTCGGCCCGCCCGCTCGAGGACGCCTTCCGGATCAGCCAACGCGATCTCGTGGGCTGGACGGCGGAGCTGCTCGACCTGGAACTGCTGGACGCCTACCAGCTCGTCAGCCAGGCCGGCCTGGCCCCGGCCGCCAACGTGTGCGACACCAACTACACGATGGTCGGCAAGCTGCCCAAGGCCGTGCTCGGACGACACCGGGCCTACGAGGGCCGGCACGACCACCTGCGGGCGGTGGCGGCGGCCTATCTGGCCGAGCGCTGAGGCCGCGCGGCGGGCCGTGACGACTCCGGCACCGGAGGGGCCACCGGTTGCCGGCGCCCGGCGGCGGATCATCCGCAGGCCGGGCGAGCGGGGGACATCCCCGGGAAGGACGCGTCCGCCGACGCGCATCCCGCAGGGGAGAACTCGGGGATGTCCCTGTGGGTGCCGGGTGCCGGGTGCCGGGTGCCGGGTGCCGGGTGCTCGGGCGGTTCGGTGCCCGCGTGCCCGCGTGCTTGTGGGTTCGCGGCGGTACGACCGGGTGCGAGCGACCCGGCGCGGCGGGAATTCCCGGCCCGTGTGCGTGTTGGGACTCGTGTGAACGTGTTGCCGCCGGGTGTCCGGTTCTCCGTGCTCGACAGGTCGCTCACCCTGGAAGGGGAGCACCCCGCGTCGGCGCTGCGCCACGCCGTGGCCTTCGCCCGGGAGGTGGAGCGGCTGGGGTACCACCGCTTCTGGGTCGCGGAGCACCACAGTGTGCCGGGCGTGGCCGGGTCGGCACCCACCGTGCTGGCCGCCGCGGTGGCCGCGGTCACCGAGCGGATCCGGGTCGGGACCGGCGGGGTGATGTTGCCCAACCACCAACCGCTGGTGGTGGCCGAGCAGTTCGGCGTGCTGGAGTCGCTGTATCCGGGCCGGATCGACCTGGGCGTGGGCCGCTCGGTGGGGTTCACCGACGGGATCCGCGCCGCGCTGGGCCGGGGCAAGGACGCCGCGGAGGACTTCCCGGATCGGCTGGCCGAACTGCTCGGCTACTTCCTGGGCACCCAGGACGCGCACCCCGGAGTGCACGCGCGCCCCGCCGAGGGACTGCGGCCGGCCCCGTTCGTGCTGGCCACCGGGGCGGGCGCGGACCACGCCGCCGCCGCCGGGGTGCCGCTCGTGGTCGCCGCGGCGATCGGCGAGGAGCGCATGCTCGCCGCGATCGAGCGCTACCGGGCCGCCTTCCGGCCGTCGGCGTGGTCGACGCGACCCTACGTCGTGGTGGCCGGCACGATCGCGATCGCGGACACCGAGGAGGCGGCGTACGACCTGCTCCTGCCCGAGGCGTGGGCGGCCGCGTACTCGCGCACCAAGGGCACCTTCCCGCCGCTGCTCCCGGCCGAGCGCATCCGGGCGACGGCGATGACCCCGCGCGAGCGGGAACACCTGGACGCCGCGCTCCGGGACCAGATCCACGGCACCGCCGAGACCGTCGCCGGCGAGTTGGCCGGCCTGTTCGCCCGCACGGACGCGGACGAGTTCCTGGTCACCACCAGCTCGCACGACCGGGCCGGCCGGGTGCGATCGGCCCGGCGACTGGCCGAACTGGCGGGCATCGCGCCGCGGATCGGCGCGGCCGCCGCCGGCTGAGCCGGCCGCGCGGACCGACCTCAGCCGGCAGCCGGCGCGCGTTGCTAACGTGGTGCGGCCCGAGCCGGTCGTTCTGCGGGGAGGTTCCGACCGATGGCCCATGCCGGCCACCAAGCACACACGCTTCCACACCCATACCCACCCGGGCACACGCCCGCGCACGCGGCGACCGAGACACCCGCGCAGATCGAGCGGCGCCGGATCGCCAACGTCGCCTCCGTGGTCGTCCCGGGTGTCCTGGCGCACCGGATGTTGCGCCCGGCGCACCGGATCGGGAAGCCGGACGGGCTGATGGGCAACCTCAACCGGGTGCGCGCGTGGCTCGGCCTGATGATCGTGCTGGCCGTGTTCCTGCGCGGGCTGTACCAGGAGCGCACGCACTCCTCGGGCGCGGCCGCCGGCACCACCACCAAGATCCAGGGGGCGCAGGTGGTCGCCGAACTGGCGTCCGCGATGGTCCGCCGGATGGTGCTGCTGCCGCTGTACGGCATCGTCGGCATCGTGCTGATCGGCTGCCTCCTGGTGCTCTGCGCCCGGCCGCACCTGCGCTCACTGACCCTGCGCCAACTGATCCACCCGGTCCGCACGGTCGGGTTGTTCCTGGTGGTTCCGGGGCTGGGCCTCGCGTTGGCCTGGGGATGCCGCAAGGGCGCGGGGCTGGGGGCGAACACCAACACGCTGCGCACCGACGGCACGATGGTCCAACTGCTGTTGTCCTGGGTGTCCATGGTCGCCGGGATCTGGGTCTTCGGATTCGCCCTGGTGGCGATCTGGCAGGTGGCGCAGCACCTGTTCTCCGCGGCGGACGGCCACCCGATGTTGCCCGCGCTGATGGCGATGTGGCTGGCCTGGACGTTCACCCTGACCGACATGCTGGTCAAGACCGACAACCCGCTGTTCGCGGGATCCGATATCGTGCCGGGCAACATCAAGGCCGTGGTCGGCGTGGGCGGTTCGGTGATCATCACCGCGTTGAGCGTCTGGGAGATCCGCCGCCTCGGCCGTTGGAACGGGATCACCTGGCGCAGCGGCCCGTGGGGATCGCGATCGCCGCAGACGCGCGCGACCGCCCAGGGAGTGGCCTGAGTTCGGGTCGGGGCCTCCTTGTCCGGGGCCCCGGCCGGATCCGCCGAGGCCCCGAGCGCGGGCGCCCGATGGACGGGCATCCGGGCTCGGGGCCTCGGTGTTCTCGTGCCGGCTAGGACTTGCCGCGGATGCTGCCGGTGATCAGCCGGTAGCCGAGACCGGCGGTGCTCTCGTCGACCAGGAAGAGCCGGCCGTCGTGTTCGAACGGCTTGGGCATGGCCTCGGCGAGGGAGACGCCCAGCCGCAGGGGGTACTCGGCGAGGACCCGGATGTGGCCGTTCTGCGGGTCGAAGCGGACCAGGCGCGGCGGCTTGCTGCCGCGCGCGTTGACCCACACCCGCAGGGCGCCGTCGGGGTCGACCGCGATCGGCGCGGCCTTGCTGTCCACGCTCAGGCCCACCACCTTGACGGCGGCCGGCAGCGCGGAGATCCAGCGCACCCGACCGGTCTGCCGGTCGACGGCCACGATCTGGTTCGCTCCGGGCGTGTTCGACGCGTGCACGGACCGGCCGTTGTTGCCGGGCACGTAGATCGTGCGCTCGTCGGCGAGCACGCGCGGCGAGGTGTCGCGCTTGTCCTCGCGCGCGTCGCCGCGGGTGTCGTCGACCAGCGGGCCGCCCGCGTCGATCGTGTAGGCGGGCTCGCCGCGTTCGGTCAACACGGTCAGCCTGGCCGGGCCGCCCGGCGCGGTCGGCTCGTCGACGATCACGGGGGAGGTGGCGACCACCGGTGAGGTGCCCGCGAGCACCGTGCCCTCCGTGGGCAGCTTGTGCACCCAGGCCGGCTTGCCGGTGAGCGGATCGACCGCCCACACCGCGTCCGTGCTCCCGCACCGGCCGTTGGCCACCAGCGCGGCCCCGCCGCGGAAGCCGGCGACCTGACAACCGACCGCGAAGGTGCGGTCGGCCACCCACAGTTGGGCGCCGTCCCTGATCCGGAACGCGGTGTCGCCGCTGACCGCCACGCCGCGCGAGACGGCCAGGCGTTCCAGGGCCGCGGGGCCCTTGGCGGTGCGCGATTTGGCCCACACCTCGGTGCCCGACGTGATGTCGATGCCCGCGATCCGGTCGCAGGCGGTGCCGACTCCGTAGACGACGACGGCGATCGGTCCGTCGGTCTCGGCGCCGGCCGCGCACATCGCGGCGCCGTTCGGGAGCGGCTTCTCCCAGACGGTGGCCCCGCTGTCCACGCGGTACGCGACCACGCGGGTGCGTTCGGAACGCACCACGGTGTCGCCCTGGAACCAGGTGCCCTCCAGCGTGCGTACGTCCGAGCCCGCCGTCGACACCGGCTTGGGGCCGTCCCGACCCTCCTTCAACGCCCAGGCGACCGACACGTGTTCGCCGGTGTTGCCGTACTCGTCGCCGTGCAGCACGGCCTGCCGGACCGCGCCGACGCCGGCGAAGGCGAGCACCAGCAGGGCCAGGATCGCGGTGCGCAGCAGGACCGGGCGATCGCGCGCGGGCCGGATCCGGTCCGGGGCGAGCGGCGGGCCGAAAACGAAGTGGTGGTCCGAGGGCGCCGGTTGCAGCGGCATCGGCGCGGGGGTCGGCGGGAGGGCCGAGCCCGGTCCGGCCGGGCCGCCGTACCCGGGGGTGTGCGGGTGCGGCCCGGGTTGGGGATGCGGGTCGTGCAGGGGCAGGTTGGGATTGGCCACGAAGCCGCCACCCGAGGCATTCGGGAACGGCGCGGGGCGTGAGTGCGGTTGTGCCGCCGGGCGCGCGTGCGACGGCGGCTGCGCCTGGGCCGGGATGTGCGGCTGGGGCGATGGCTGCGGCTGCGCGTGACCGGGGCCCGGGCCGGGGCCCGACGGCTGTGGTCGGGCCGGTGACGAGGAGGCGGGCGGTGCGAAGGGCGGTGGCGCCTGGCCCGACGACGGCGGTGCGAACGCCGGGGGTGCCTGGGCCTGGCCCGGTGGCGCGAAGGGGGGCGGCACGGACCGCCGGGCGTGCGAGCGTCGTTGCTCGTCCCACGGGTTGTGTGCGTCGTCCGGGCTGTTCGGGCTGTCCGGGCCGGGCGGGTACTGCGGGGTGCTCACGCGGTGCCTCCCGACGTGCCGGGTATCACCGGGGCGCCGAGGCCGACGTCGCGCGGGCCCGGCAGGTCCTTGAAGTCGCTCCGGTCCACGTGGCCCACCGACTGGCCCACGTTGTGCAGCCACAACACCAGGAACGTGATCGCGGCGGCCGAGGCCGCGACGATCAGCACGCTCACCACGATCACCAGACCGCTGCGCGGCGCGGCCGGCCCGCGGGCCGGCCGAGGTTCCGCCGGCGCGCCCCACGGTGGTGGCGCCTGCCCCGGGCCGGAGCCCCGCACCGAGCCCTGCGGTGGCAATGAGTGCGTCATGACGATCGCGCCCCCCGTGTTCCTGTCCCGAATTCACCCCGTACCGCGACCACCGCCCGGCACCTCCGACGCAAACGCCGCGTCGATCACCGTACCGACCCCGCTCTCCTCCCGCCGACCATCGCCCCCTCTCCGCCCGCGACACTCCACGAAATCCCCCCAACCGGGCCCGAGTCGTATGACTCGGGGGCGTCGCGTTCGCGCTCGTGCGTCGTCGTCCGTCCCCGGAGGACCCCCAGGGGTCGGGCCCCACATGGGTGGGAGCCCGAGGCGACCGGGTGCCCGACGGGCGGGACCACCCGGTGGGGGTGTCGTGGCGGTGAGGCAGGATGTCGGGGCGGCGATCGGCGTCGTGGTCGAAACGGGGAAGTGGATCGTGTCGTTTCAGCAGCTGGCGGGAGGCGAGCAGCCGCCGCCCGGTGGTGGGCCCTACGGGCCGCCGCCCGGATCGTACGGGGCGCAGTCCCAGGGTCAGCCGTACGGGCAGCCCCAAGGTCAGCCCTACGGGCCCTACGGCCCCCCACCCGGGGCGCTGCAGCCGGGTGTCCACCCCTATGGCGCTCCGCAGCCTCCGGGGCAGCCGATGTACGGACCGCCCGGATACGGGATTCCGCAGCCGCCGGGGCGTCGGGGCCCGAAGGTCGGGTTGATCGTCGCGGCCGTGGTGGGCGTGGTGGCGGTGGGGACCGTCGCCGTGCTGGGTGCCACCGGAGCGTTCTCCTCCGACGACAAGGACCCGGTGGCGAAGCCGACGTCGTCGGTCTCGGCGAGCGACCGGCCGACCACGTCGCCCACCTCGCGAGTGCCGGGGCCGCCGGAGTTGCCGACCCGGCCGCCGGCCACGTCGTCCAAGTCGTCCACGACCAAGCGCACCGTGGACACCCCGGCCCGGGCGGGTGGCCTGGACCGGATGGGCGACGACGCGTATCCGCTCCAGACCTCGATCCGGCGGCAGGCGGTGCCCGGTTCCAAGGTCGCCGCCTACGGTGCGGCCGGGGACGCCACGCCGACCGCGCTGGTGATGGTGATGGCCAACCCGTCGCCGTTCATGTCGCCGACGACGGTGATGGACCAGCTCATCGAGGGGATGCAGGAAGGGGCCGAGGAGAAGTCCTCGGGCCTCGGCGGTGTCCGCGAGATGGACCCCGGCAGCATGGGCGGTGTGCTGCGCTGCACCGAGATCCGATCGGGCGGCAAGGCGCTGCCCACGTGCGTGTGGGTCGACCAGGACACCGTGGGCGTCGTCTACGGCATCAGCGAGAAGTCGTTGGACAGCGCCGCGGCACTGGCCCTGCGGTTGCGTCCCGACCTGGAGAAGTGACCAACGGGTAATTCGTCCGCGGTATCACGGGCCGGCTCGACTCCGAGCCGGCCCGTTTTCGCGCCCGCACCGCGCCATCCACCTGGATCACACGGATTATGCGGGCACAAGCGCTACGCCCGTGCTGGTGTGCAATTGCACGGATTGGCGCCCGAGTGCGTACGTCGTGAGCTGCTGTCCGCGATATCCGACCGGTGATTCCGCCCGTGAATTGTCGATACCGCAACCACTGTCGTCGGGCCGTCGAGCCGGTGCGGTGGAGAGCGTCGATCGGTCGAATGTCGGGTGATTCGTCACACTTCCTCGGAGCGGATATCGGTACGGATTTGCAATCCCTGTCCCGGCGGCTCGCGGCGGTACTCGGCAAGCGGAATTCCGCTGCGCGGAATATCCGGTCGGTTGGCGGATCGGTCGCCGACGAGGGGGTGGGTCGGGTCGTCGGCGCGGTCTCCGAAATGCTCCGGTTCCGCCGCTGACCAGCGCGATGGCATCGGATTCGGTGCCGTGCAGGCGCCCATTTCGGCCGGCGGGTCGTCGGGTCGGTGCGCGGGGCCGGGCGGATGTCGCCGGCGGCGCGTCCGAATGTGGCCGGGGATTGGCCGTAAATCGACGCAGGCCAACCCTGTGGTGGCCGGAATATCAGTGCACGGGATCGGTTTCCATGACGAGTCCGGCGGGTTAACCGTTTGCTACGAACGCGCTCCGGAATACTCGTGGGATCGATCGGATGACTGCAAAAGTGGGCCTTTCGGCCACCGGGCACAGATGGCCTTCTTTCATCCTGGATCACCCGTAATCATCTCAATTTCGGGCAGCCCTCCGGTTCCCGCGTGTGGGCGCGTAGAATGATTCCTCACGAACTACTCGGTTCAAGCGACGGCGCGGCACGGGGATGTTTCGCGCGTCCGGAAGTGCGACGAGATTGGTTCTCAGGGGGTCACAGTGAAATTGGTGGAACGAGAAAAGGATTTCTCCCGGCTCAATAACTTAATGATCGGATGTCGTCAGGGGAAAGGAGGCGTCGCAGTAGTCACCGGACCACCCGGCATCGGCAAAACGGCCTTACTCTCGCAATTCACCGGTCGGGTGACGGGATCGGACGTACTGCTCCTGGTGGCCACCGGGTCACCGGTGGAGGCGGACCTTCCCTTCGGACTGCTCAGTCAGCTCTTCCACAGCGCCAAGGTCCCGGACACGATCGGTGAGCACGTACCCCGGTTGATCGAGGAGGCGACGGCCGCCGGGCCGGAGACGCCGATCAGCCTCGGTCACCCCGCCTACGAACTCTTCGAGCTGTTCCTGCGGCTGGCCGAGCTGCAGCCGCTCGTGGTCATGGTCGACGACTTCCAGCACGCCGACCTCGCCTCCCGCAAGCTGCTGTTCTACCTGGCGAATCGGCTTCGGGTGGCCCGGATCCTGATGATCTGCAGCGACCTGAACCTGGGCAAGCGGCTCGACCCCACCTCGTGGGCGGGGTTCGTCGACCGGCCCTTCGGCCACCACGTCCGGTTGCGGGCGCTGTCCCCGGTGGGCGTAGCCAACATCCTGGAGCAGCGGCTGGGCGCGGTCGGCGCGCAGGGCCTGGGGGTGCGCTGCCACGCGCTCAGCGGCGGCAATCCGCGTCTGGTCCACGCCCTGGTCGACGACCTGCCCACCACCCTGCCCGGGGCCGTCCGCCAGGCGGACGGCGTGGTGATGGGCGAATCGTTCCGCGAAGCGGTGTTGGCCTGTCTGCACCACGGCGCGCCGCTGGACGGCGAGGTGGCCCGCGCGATCGCGGTGCTGGGGTCGCCGGCCGCTCCCGCGCTGGTGGGCGAACTGATCCAGATCGGCTCCGAGGACGCCGCGGGCGCGATGAAGACGCTGCGCGGCGCGGGGCTGCTGGACGGGGAACGGTTCCGGCATCCGGCGATCGAGGCGATCGTGCTGGCCGACCACGACTTCACCCACCGGGCGGACCTGTCCGGGCAGGCCGCGAACCTGCTGCACGAGACCGGGGCGTCGGCGCGCCGGATCGCCGAACGGCTGATCGCGGCCGAACCGGTCGGGCAGGGCTGGGCGGTGGCCGCGCTGCGCGAGGCGGCCGAACAGGCGGCCCTGGGCGACGAGATCGACTTCGCCATCGAATGCCTCAACCACGCCCGCAGATGCAGCGTCGACGAGGGTATCCGCGCGACGGTCACCGCGGAGCTGGCCCAGATGGAATGGCGGGTGGACCCGTCGGCCGCGGCCCGCCATCTGACCGCGCTCACCCAGGCGTTGCGGGACGGACACCTGGGGCGGCGGGACGGACTCGCACTGGCCAGGCACCTGTTGTGGCACGGCCGCTCGGAGGAGGCCGCCGAGGTGATCGGCCTGATGTTCGAGCTGTTCCGGGCCACCGACGAGGCCGACCGGCACGCCGCCGCCGGCTACCACGTCGCCCACCAGTCGCTGTTCGTGCTCCATCCGCCCGCGGTGGTCTACGCCGCGGACTCCGGTCTGGGACCGCCGTTGGATCCCGGCCACCCCACGGTGATGAACCCGCAGGTGCAGGCGGTCGAGGTGCTCTCCGCGGTGCTCACCGGGCGCTCGGACGAGAGCACCGTGTACGCCGCCGAGCAGGTGCTGCAGAACTGTCATCTCGGCGATCGCACCGAGGACGCGATGGCCTCCGCGCTGCTCGCGCTGCTGTACTCGGACGAGTTGCCCAAGGCGCGGGTGTGGACCGACCGGCTGATCGAGCAGGCCGACCGGCGCACCGCGCCCAACCGGCAGGCGCTGCTGCGGGCGATCAAGGCGAGCGTGGACTTCCGGCTCGGCGACCTGGGGGCCAGTGCCGACACCGCGCTGACCGCGCTGGCCTGCCTGTCCCCACAGAGCTGGGGGATCGGCATCGGCGGACCGCTGGCCTGGCTGGTCCTGGCCGAGACGATGCGCGGCGACCTGGACACGGCCGCCCGCTACCTGGCCCATCCGATCCCGGAGGCGATGTACGAGACCCGGGCCGGGCTGCACTACCTGCACGCCAGAGGCCGACATCACATGGCCGGTGACCGGCCCTCGGCGGCGCTGCGCGACTTCACCGCGTGCGGCGAACTGATGCGGAGCTGGCAGATGGACCTGCCGGCGCTGGTGCCCTGGCGCAGCGAGTCGGCGCTGGCGCACCTGCGGTTGGGACGGCGCCGTCGGGCCCGGGAGTTGGCCGAGGAACAACTCGCGCTGACCGACACCCGGGGCACCCGTACGCACGGCATCTCGCTGCGGGCGTTGGCCGCCACCCTGTCGCCCGCGGAACGTCCCAAGGTGTTGACCCGGGCGGGCGATCTGCTCCTGGATTCCGGTGACCAGCTCGAACTGGCGTACTGTCTGGCCGATCTGGGTGACGCCCACCAGGCACTGGGGGATCCCACCCGGGCCCGGATGGCTCGGCGCCAGGCGACCGGTCTGGCGATGATCTGCGGCGCGGAGCCACTGCTGCGGAGCGCGGGCGGCGGTGAGCCGACCCGGCCGCCGACCTTGTCCGGGCCGGTCCGTACCTTCGCCGAGCCGGTGGACACCGGGTCGCTGAGCACGGCCGAATGCCGGGTGGGTCGGCTGGCGGTACGCGGCTACACCAACCGGCAGATCGCCGACGAACTGCACATCACCACCGGCACCGTCGAGCAACACCTGACCCGGATCTACCGCAAGCTCAACGTCAAGGGCCGGCCCTTCCTGCCGGTGGCCCTGGAGACCTGCCGAGCCGGTTAGCATCCCGGGCCGTGCCGGGTCGCGGGCCAGGCGACCCGGTACGGAGCGGGCGGGGCGGACCGGGTCGGGCGACCCGGTAGGGAGCGGCAGGGCGGCCGGGTCAGGTCGCCGAGTCGCCGGTGTGTGCGGGCAGGATCAGGCGGAAGGTTGCCCCGGTGCCGGGCACGGTGCGCAGTTCCAGGCGTCCGCCGTGGGCCTGGGTCAGCGACTGGGCGATGGCCAGACCCAGGCCCGCGCCGGCGCCGGTGCTGCGGCTGCGCGAGCCGTCCACGCGGTAGAAGCGCTCGAACACCCGGTGCGCCTGCTCGTCGGTCAACCCAGGTCCGCTGTCCGCCACCTCGATCAGCACCCCGTCCGCGATCGTGCCCACCCCGATCCGCACCGGGCTGCCCGCCGGGGTGTGGGTGACGGCGTTGCCGATCAGATTGGTGACCACCTGGCGCAGTCGGCGCTCGTCGCCCATCGTCGGTGCCGGGCTCACCGGGCCGCCGTCCGGGCCGGTCAGCCGGACCGGCCGGGAGGGGTCCAGGGCGCGCAGGTCGTGCAGCGCGTCGGCGGCCAGCGAGCGCAGGTCCATCGGCTCCGGGCGCAACTGCAGCGCGCCGGGATCGGCGGCGGCGCGCTCGTCGAGCCGGGCGAGCAGCAGCAGGTCCTCGACCAACCGGCCCAGCCGGGTCGACTCGCGCTCGATCCGGTCCATCGTGCGGTCCACGTCCGTGCGCTCGGGCAGCGCGCCCATGCGATACAGCTCGGTCAGGCCCTTGATCCCGGTCAACGGGGTGCGCAGTTCGTGACTGGCGTCGGCGACGAACCGGCGCAGCCGGGCCTCCGAGGCGGCGCGCGCGGCCACCGCGGTCTCGATCTGCGCGAGCATGCCGTTGAGCGCCGTGCTGAGCCGGCCGATCTCGGTGTTCGGCGCGGCGGTGTCCGGGACCCGACGGGCCAGATCGCCGCCGGCGATGGCCGCCGAGGTCTCCTCGATCCGGCGCAGCGGGCGCAGTCCGCCCTTGACCGCGAAGAAGCCGAGCACGGTGAGCAGGGCCAGCGTGGCCGCGGTGATCACCAGGCAGACCAGGCGGACCCGGTCCACGGTGGCCTCGACCTCGTCGAGTGACGCGGCCACCAGCACCCCGGAGCCGGGCGGGCCGGTGGTGCGCGGCAGCACCAACACCCGCCACGTGGTGTCGCCGCGGCCCGCGAGCTCGAACGGGCGGCCGGCCCGGCGCGCGACGGCCGCGGTGTCCAGGGTGGGCGGCTTGGGGTCCGGGTTGTCGCGATGGGCGCCGGCCCGACCGGTCTGCTCGATGCGGCCGTCCGGTGCGAGGTAGGCCACGTACAGGTCGCCGACCAGGTCCAGCGGCAGGGCCTGGGGTTGGTCGGGGGACTGGCGGAAGGTGATCAGGAACTGCGGGGTGACCCCGGCCATCAGGCGGCCGGTGGTGCGCAGTTGGCTGTCCACCCGGTCCACCAGCGGCGCGCGCAGCGACGCGAGGACCACCGCGTTGCTGATCAACAACCCGATCGCGAGCAGGCACACGGTCAACAGCAGTACCCGGGCGCGCAACGATCGGCGGCCCAGGACGCGCCGGCCGCGCCGGAGCAGCCCGGCCGCCCGGCGCAGCGGCCCGGTTCGACCCGGCCCGGTGCTCCCGTCGCCGGCGCCGGGACCGGGACCGGCCCCGTCCTCGGCGGGCCGTGCGGCGCTCGACCCGGCCCCGCCCCCGCCCCCGCCCCCGGCCGCGGCGTCGGCGTCGGCGACGGTCACGGGCGGGGCCTGCGCAGCACGTACCCGATCCCGCGCACCGTGTGGATCAGCTTCGGTTCCACGTGGTCCACCTTGCGGCGCAGATAGCTGATGTACGACTCGACGATGCCCGCGTCCCCGCCGAAGTCGTAGCGCCACACGTCGTTGAGGATGCGGGACTTCTCCAACGCCTGGTCGACGTGTTCCAACAGGTAGCGCAGCAGCTTGAACTCGGTCGGGGACAGATCGATCGCCTGCCCGGCGCGGGTGACCAGGCGCGCGTTCACGTCGACCTCCAGGTCGGCGACGATCAGCGTGCCCTCGCCGGCCGTTTCGCCCCGCGCCCGGCGCAGCACGGCCCGGATCCGGGCGATCAACTCGTCGAGTTGGAACGGCTTGGTGACGTAGTCGTCGCCGCCCAGGGAGAGTCCGTTGATCTTGTCCTCGGAGCCGTCCCGCGCGGTGAGGAAGAGCACCGGGACGGCCCCGCCGAACTCCTCGCGCAGTCGCCGAAGCACCTCGAAGCCGTCCATGTCCGGCAACATCACGTCCAGGACGACCAGATCCGGGCGATCGCGCACGGCCATCGCCAGCGCCTCGTCGCCGGTGGCCGCGGAGGCGACCGCGAAACCGGAGAAACGCAGGCTCGCGGACAGCAGTTCGCGCACCGTGGGTTCGTCCTCCACCACCAGGAGCAGTTCCGGCCCGGGCCGAGCCCGGCCGGGCCCGCCGTGGATCCCGCCTGTCATGCCCAGCCCCCATCGTTCCCGTGCGTTTTCGAGCCAAGTCCCGCCGATCCGGCCGGCCGCGCCATCGGTCGCGCGCTACACGTCGCGGGTGCGGAAGACCGCGAAGGCGATCGCGAGGATCAGCGCGACCCACGCGCAGAGCATCCCGTACCCGGCCCACGGACCGAACATGTCCGGATCCCGGTGCACCGCCATGATCTGACTGCCCGCGTTGGTGGGCCACCACTTCTGCACGTTGGTCTCCCACGACGTGGGCAGCGCGGTGACCAGGGTGGGTACCAGCAGGGTGACCGAGACCAGTACGGCCAGCGCGCCGGCCGTGGCCCGCAGGAGGGTGCCCAGCGCGACGCCGAGCAGGCCGATCGCGGCGAGGTAGAGCCCGCAGCCGAACACCGCGCGCAGCACGCCAGGATCGCCCAGGCTCACGTACGGCGCGTCGCGCGCGTCGAGCACCGGTTGGCCGACGAAGAACGCGGCGAACCCGACGATCTGGCCGACCACCAGCGCCACCGCGGCGAACACCGCGGCCTTGGCGCCCAGCAGCCAGGACCGGCGCGGCACCGAGACCATGCTGGTCATGATCATCTTGGTGGCGTACTCGGAGGTGACCACGAGCACGCCCAGCACGCCCACCGCCAACTGGGCGATGATGTAGCTCTTGATGCTGGTCGCCGTCGGGTCGAAGTCGAGCCGGTCGGCCGCGCTCGAATCCTCGTACTGCGCCGCCCCGGCGGCGGTGAACAGCAGTCCCAGTCCCACCCCGAGCGCGATCGTCGCCAGCAGGGTGTACGCGGTCGAGCGCAACGAGCAGATCTTCGACCACTCGGAGAACAGCACGTCGGTCACCCGGTACGCGCGCGCCTTCCCGGCCGGCGACTCGGTCGACTCGACCCGCTCGCGGGTCTCGGTCACGGTGGTCATCGAACCGCTCCTTCGGTCACGTTGTACTCCACGCTGTCCCGGGTCAACTCCATGAACGCCTCCTCCAACGAGGTGCGCTGCGGCGTCAGTTCGGCCAGTGGAACCCCGTCGGCGGCGGCGTGGCGACCGATCTCCAGGCTGTCCATCTCGGACACCACCAGCGCACCGGTCTCGTCCAGCCGCACCTTCGCGCCGTGCGCGGTCAACACCCGGCCGAACGCGTCCGCGAACGGGGTGCGCACCAGCACGGAGTGGGTGGAACTGCGCTCGATGAACTCCTCCAGGCCGGTGTCGGCGACCAGCCGACCGCGGCCGATCACGATCAAGTGGTCGGCGGTGAGCGCCATCTCGCTCATCAGGTGGCTGGAAACCAGCACCGTGCGGCCCTCGTCGGCGAGCCGCTTCATCAGTTGCCGGATCCACCGGATGCCCTCCGGGTCCAGCCCGTTCACCGGCTCGTCGAACATCAGGATGTCGGGATCCCCCAGCAGCGCGGCGGCGATGCCCAGACGCTGACTCATCCCGAGCGAGAACTGCCCGACCCGCTTGCCCGCCACCTCCTCCAGGCCGACCCGCTCCAGCACCTCGCCCGCGCGCCGTGCCGGCAGGCCGTTGCTGCGCGCCAGGCAGACCAGGTGGCTGCGCGCGGTACGGCTGGGATGCGCCGCCTTGGCATCCAGCAACGCCCCCACCGCGCGCATCGGTTGCGGCAGATCCACATACTTGCGACCGTTCACCGTGGCCGCTCCCGCGGTCGGGGTGTCCAACCCCAGGATCATCCGCATCGTCGTGGTCTTGCCCGCGCCGTTGGGCCCGAGGAACCCGGTCACCCGACCCGGCCGGACGGTGAAACTCAGGTCGTCGACGGCGACCTTGTCGTCGTAGCGCTTGGTCAGTTGCTTGACCTCGATCATCCGGCGGCCTCCGCGATCCGATGGTGCACCGTGCTGTGGTGCGACCCGTGTGCGCTCATGCCGGTACCGTGCCGGCGCCGAGTGGCCTGTCGCTGAGAGGTTCCTGAGCGTTCGCTGAATCCCGCGGCCGGTCGCGCACGACCTCGGCCGCGCGCCCGGCGAGCCGGACGCGACGTTCAGGAAACTCTCAGGAATCTCTCGGGAAGCTGCCGGCAAACCCGCGTTCGGGCCGGTCGAGGGCATCCACGGGCGAACGCGACCACGGGCACGCACCGTGTTCGACCCACTATCACGAGTTCTCATTTCGATGCAATGGTCAACGTCACGACCCCGATCGGGGGCATAGGGGTTGTTCGGGGTACCCCCATGCTTACTCCGGGTGCCCGTCGAACTTCTATGGGTGGTGTCCGTGGAAACCCCTGCATAGCGTCGACCGCAGTGGCAGCGATGGGAAAAGCGCGGCCGGCTCAACCGGCCGGCTCATCCGACTGGGGGATCGCAATGGCGGACCAGGGCTCGTGGAAACTGCTCAACGACCGAGGCGGCGAAGGGGTCATCCTGGCCGCCGACTTCCCGGCCACCGGCCGGCCGGAGGCAGGCTTCGCCGAGTTCGCGCCGCGGATCGCGCCGGGCCTGCAACTGTGGGAGACGGTCCCCACCGCCGCCGGCGCGCCGGGCGCGGGTTCGGGCGCCGACCAGGTGGCCCGCTGGGTCGACGGCCTGCCCGGCGGCGACATCCCGGTGGTCGGGGTGTTCGGCTACTGCGCCGGTTCCGTGTACGCGGCGGCACTGGCCGAGCACGTCACCAAGCGCCAGGAGACCGCGCCCGCGGTGGTGCTCTTCGACCCCGAGGCGGTCTCCGAACTCACCCTGTACTGGCAGTTCCACAAGGTCGTCGGGAACCTCTCCGTGGTGCTCTCGCCGACCGAGGTCGGCGACGCCCAGGAGGCGGGCAAGAAGGCCCGCGAGGAGAACCCGGAACTGGTGGCCTTCGGCGCCGCGTTGGACCGGATCTTCCAGGACGTCGGCCGCACCGCCTTCGCCCGGGCCGGCCTGGACGCCGAGCGCTCCGCCGAACTGGGCGGCACCTTCACCGCGTTCGTCTCCTATCTGACCGCGGCCACCGAGATCGACTACGCCGCGGGCTGGGCCGCCGCGACCGCGATCACCTCGCGCACCGAGACCAACGGCCTGAACCTGGCCCGCAGCAACGGCCGCGAGGATCTGATCGGTCGGGAGATCACCTTCGACATCGACCACGCCGACCTGCTGCGCGACGAGGACGTCGCGCGCACGGTGCTCGGGCTGCTCGGCTGAGCCGAACGCCGGGGCGACCTCGCCCCGAGGCGGTGGGCCGACCGGGACCCGCCGCAGGGCGACGCCCGCGATTCGGGCGCGGCACACGGGCCGGGTCCACAGCGGGGGGACCGGGTCGGGAAGGGACCGGGTCCACAGCGCGGACCGGGTCGGGAACGGGCCGGGAATCGGCCGATACGAGAGCCGGCCGAGCCGAGCACCGGCGGCGGCGACGCACCAGTGCAATGAGGGGACGTCAGACATGCGTGGGCACTCCGGCGCGCACGACGCGCACACCGCGACTCCGGTCGCGGCAGCCGACAACGACAACGACCCGGCCGCCGACACCGGGCGGACCGACGCGCCCGGCGGTGCCGCGGAGCGGGCCGGGTCCGACCGCCGGAGCGCGGCGGTGCGCAAGGAGGAGGCGCTGTGGCTGCTGGAGAAGATGGTCCCCGGCACGCCGGTGAACAACCTCTCCATCTCGCTGCGGAGCACCGGCGAGTTCGACCCGGAGACGCTCGGCTCGGCGCTGACTGTGCTGTTGCGCCGGTACGAGGTGCTGCGCACCGTCTTCCACGCCGACGACGCGACGTTGACCAAGGAGGTGCGGCCGGCCGCCGCGACCACCGCCCGGATCGACCGGGTCCAGGTCGCGGCCGGTGAACTGGACGCCGCACTCGCCGAGTTCGCCGGCACCCCGTTCGCACTCGAGGGCGAGTCGCTGGTCCGTGCGGTGGTGTTCACCGACGGCGAGCAGGACGTGCTCTGCCTGACCGCACACCACCTGGTCTTCGACACCACCTCGGCGATGATCGTGCTCGAGGAACTGGTCGCGGTACACGACGCGTTGGTGGAGACCGGGCGCCCGCCCGAGGAGCTGCGCGCGGTGGTGCCCGCGCTCACCGAGGCGCCGCCCGCACCGGCCGGTCTGGCGTACTGGCGCGAACACCTCGCCGGCTTCCGCCCGGCCGGCCTCGAACTGGCCTGCCAGACCCCGGAACCGGCCACCACCACGCTCACCGGCGACCAACTCGTGGTGGACCTGTCGGACGAGGCGACCGCCGTGGTGCGCCGACTCCAACGCGAACTCAAGGCCCCCGAGGCGGTGGTGCTCCTCGCCGCCTACTACGCGCTGCTCGAGGCGCACGGCGCCGGCCCGGACCTGACCGTGGGCGCGCCGGTCAACCTGCGCGGTCCGCGCGATCAGCGCGCCGTCGGCTACCACATCAACGTGCTGCCGCTGCGCGTGCGGGTGGATCCGGCGGAAGGTTTCCGCGCACTGGTGCGCCGCACCCGGGACGTGTTCTTCGCCGGCTTCATGCACACCGGCGTGCCGGTGGACACGATGCTCGAGGACGTCGAGCGGGACGGCTCCGGCTGGCGCAACTCGCTGTTCCGGCACGTGTTCAACTACGTGCCCGGCATGGGCCTGCCCGACCTGGAGATCGGCGGCCGCAAGGCCTCGGTGGCCGTGGTCGAGAACGGCTCCAGCAAGTTCGACCTTGAGTTCTTCCTGATGTCCGCGCCGGAGGGCATCCGGCTGCGCGCCGTGCACTACACCGAGGTTCTCGACCGGGCCCAGGTGCGCGCGCTGGCCCGTCGCTACGAGGCGCTGCTGTTGGCGCTGGGCGCCGACCCGGACGCCCCGGACCGGCCGCTGCGCGAGATCCCGATCGGGTATGCCGAGGAGCGCGCGCTGCTCGCCGCCGCCAACGACACCGGCGCCGAGGACGCCGCCGGTGTCCCGGCCGCGGTCGCCGCCCGGGTCGCGGCCGATCCGACGGCGCCGGCCATCGAGGACGGGACCCGGCGGATCGGCTACGGCGAACTGTGGGCGGGCGCGCGGTCCGTGCGCGACCTGCTGCGCGGCGCGGGCGTCGCGTCGGGCGACGTGGTCGCGCTGGCCGCGCCGCGCGGTCCCGAACTGGCCGCCGCCGTGTTCGGCGTCTGGCTGGCCGGAGCCGCCTACCTCCCGCTCGACCCGGACCACCCCGAACATCGCATCGCCTACCAGCTCACCGACTCCCGGGCACGGGCGGTGCTGGTCGCCGACGGCGTCGCACTGCCGGAGATCGCCGACCTGACCGTGCTCGCGCTGCCCGCTCTCGCCGCCGGAACGCCCGCCGGTTCGGCGTCGGACCTCGACCCGGAACTCGACCCGGACCTGGACCTGGACGTCGACGTCGACCCGGAGTCGTGCGCCTACCTCATCTACACCTCCGGCTCCACCGGCCGCCCCAAGGGCACCCTGCTGAGCCACCGCAACCTGGCCAACCTGGTCGCGCACTTCGCCGCCGAGCAGCACGCGGGCCCCGCCGACGTGACGTTGTGGATGACCACGTTCACGTTCGACATCTCCGCGCTGGAACTGTTCGTGCCCCTGGCCACGGGCGGTCGACTCGTGGTCGCCCCGGACTCGGCGCGCACCGACGGCGCCGCGCTGCGCGAGGTGCTGACCACGCACCGGGTCGGCATCGCGCAGGCCACTCCGACCACCTGGCGACTGGTGCTGGCCGACGCCGGCCCGGTCCTGGCCGGCCTGCGGGTGTTGTGCGGCGGCGAACCGCTGCCCGCCGACCTGGCCCGAGAGCTCCTGGCCACCGGCTGCGAGCTGTGGAACGTGTACGGCCCCACCGAGACCACCATCTGGTCCACCTCCGGCCGGATCGGCGCCGACGACACCGACGGCGGGCCGGTGTCGGTGGGCAGGCCGATCCGCAACACCCGAGTCTTCGTCGCCGCTCCCGACGGCCGGGAACTGCCGGTCGGCGTCCGTGGCGAACTGTGCATCGCGGGCGAGGGGGTGGCCATCGGCTACCACGAGCGCCCGGAACTGGACGCGGACCGCTTCCGCCGGCACCCCGAGTACGGCCGCCACTACCGCACCGGCGACCAGGCCCGGTGGCGCGCCGACGGCACCCTGGAGGTACAGGGCCGGCTGGACCGGCAGGTCAAGCTGCGCGGCAACCGGATCGAGCTCGGCGAAGTGGAGGCGGTGTTGCGCGCCCACCCCGAGGTCAAGGGCGCCGCCGTGGTGGTTCTCGGCGGCCCCGGTCCCGACGCCACGCTGGCCGCGTTCGTCGAGGCCGCGCCCAGCACCGACCCCTCCGACGGGCTGTGGGAGCACGCCCGCGGCGAACTGCCCGCCTCGGCCGTCCCGCAGGAGTTCTTCGTGGTGGAGAGCTTCCCGACCACCCTGAACGACAAGATCGACTACCCGGCGCTGGTCCGGCTCGCCGCCGAACACCGCAGCGCCCGCGTCGAAGGCGCCGGCGGCGCGGAGCCGGACGACGAGTCGACCGCCGCCCTGGTCGCGCTGTGGCGCGAACTCCTGAACCGACCCGACGTCGACGCCGACACCAACTTCTTCTCGCACGGCGGGCATTCGCTGCTCGGTGCGCAACTGGTCCAGCGGGCCGAGGCGATGATCTCCGGCTCGCTCAAACTCGCCGACCTCTTCGACCACCCGACCCCGACCCGACTCGCCGCGTACATGCGCGCGAGCGAACCACAAGGGGTGTCACAGGCGCGGGAGGAGTAGCCGCCGCGCCGGCGGCGGGGGTGGAACGCGACGGGTCGCACGGTATGCGGTCGCCTCGTTCGCGCCGCCGCCCGCCGCCGACACTCACCGCCGGCACCCACCGCCCACCGCCCATCGGCCGTCGTCCGCCGCCCGTCCTCGCTCGCACTCGCCGTTCGGTGAGCGGCCGAGTCCCGCCCCGACACTCCGCTCGACCGTTCGATCCATCCGTTTTCGGTACGGGGGTACCAGCACCATGGCCAGGAAGTCCGCGTCCGTGCAGCCGGCAGACGACTCCATCGCGGTGATCGGCATCTCCTGCCGGCTGCCGAAGGCGCCGGACCCGGCCGCCTTCCGGGCGCTGCTGCGCGCCGGTGGCCACGGCATCACCGAACCCCCCGCCGACCGCTGGGACGCGGACGCGTACTACGACCCCGACCCGAGCGTCCCCGGCCGGATGAACACCCGGTGGGGCGGCTTCATCGACGACGTCGACCGGTTCGACCCGGCGTTCTTCGGAATCAGCCCGCGCGAGGCCCGCTCGATGGACCCGCAGCAGCGACTCGCCCTGGAGCTGGGCTGGGAGGCGTTCGAGAACGCCGGCATCGTGCCCGCGAGCCTGGCCGACAGCGCGACCGGGGTCTGGATCGGCGCCAACTACGACGACTACGCGCGACTGGTGCACCAGGCCGGCCCCGAGGCGGTCGACCGGCACACCGTCACCGGCCTGCAGCGCGGCGTGCTCGCCAACCGCCTCTCGTACCTGCTGCACCTGCGCGGACCCAGCATGTCCGTGGACGCGGCCCAGTCGTCCGCACTGGTCGCCGTGCACCTGGCCTGCGAGAGCCTGCGCCGGGGCGAGACCACCCTCGCCGTGGCCGGCGGCGTGAACCTGAACCTGATCCCGGACAGCACCCTGGGCGCCGCCAAGTTCGGCGGCCTGTCGCCCGACGGTCGTTGCCACACCTTCGACGCCCGGGCCAACGGCTACGTGCGCGGCGAGGGCGGCGCGCTGATCGTGCTCAAGCCGCTGGACCTCGCCCGCCGCGACGGCGACCACATCCACTGCGTGATCCGCGGCGGCGCGGTCAACAACGACGGCGGCGGGGCCGGGCTCACCGCGCCCAACCCGCTCGCCCAACAGGACGTGCTGCGCGCCGCCTACCGCGCGGCCGGCGTCGATCCCGCCGACGTCCAGTACGTCGAACTGCACGGCACCGGCACCCGGGTCGGCGACCCGATCGAGGCCGCCGCACTGGGCGCGGTGATCGGCGCGGCCCGCGCCGATCGATCCCGCGGCCCCCTGCTGGTCGGCTCCGCCAAGACCAACGTCGGCCACCTCGAAGGCGCCGCCGGCATCGTCGGCCTGCTCAAGACCGTGCTGTGCCTGGAGCATCGCGAACTGGTGCCCAGCCTCAACTTCGAAGTACCCAATCCCGACATCGACTTCGCCGGACTCAACCTCCGGGTCAGCCGGGACACCGGCGAATGGACCGCACCCGACGGCGAACTGCTCGCGGGGGTCTCCTCGTTCGGCATGGGCGGGACCAACTGCCACCTGGTGCTGTCCTCCGCTCCGGACGCGCCGACCGACTCCGGGACGGCCGACGCGCAGGACGACGACACCTCGACCACGCTGCCGTGGGTGGTGTCCGGCCGTACCGAGCCCGCCCTGATCGAACAGGCGGCCCGGCTGCGCGACTTCGTGACAAAGCGGCCCGAGTTCACGGTGGCCGAGGTGGGTCGTGCGCTGACCGGGACCCGGTCCGCCTTCGAGCAGCGTGCCGTGCTGCTCGGCACCGGACGCACCGAACTGCTCGCCGCACTCACCTCGCTCGCGGCGGCCGACGACCTGCCCGACGCCGGCGTGGTGCGCGGGGTCGGCGGCGCCGAGCGTCCGGTCGCGCTGGTGTTTCCGGGTCAGGGGTCGCAGTGGGTCGGCATGGCGGCCGAACTCCTGGACACATCGCCGGTGTTCGCGGCTGGGGCCGCGGAGTGTGAGGCGGCGTTGGCGGAGTTCGTCGACTGGTCGCTGGTCGAGGTGTTGCGGGGCGGTGCGGGTGCGCCGTCGTTGGACCGGGTGGATGTGGTCCAGCCGGTGTTGTTCGCGGTGATGGTGTCGTTGGCGCGGGTGTGGCGCTCGTTCGGTGTGGTGCCGGCCGCGGTGGTGGGTCATTCGCAGGGTGAGATCGCGGCGGCGTGTGTCGCGGGCGGGCTGACGTTGTCGGACGCGGCGCGCGTGGTGGCGTTGCGCAGTCAGGCGATCGCGCGGTCGCTGGCCGGGCGCGGCGGCATGGTGTCCGTACCGCTGCCGCTCGCCGACACCGAGGAGCGCCTTTCCGCGTGGACCGGCCGGATCGGCGTGGCGACGGTCAACGGGCCCGCCTCAACGGTGGTTTCCGGTGACCCGGACGCGCTGGAGGAACTGATCGGCGCGCTGGCCGCAGACGGCGTCGAGGGTCGACGGATCCCGGTGGACTACGCGTCCCACTCGGCACACGTGGAGGACCTGCGGGAGGAACTCCTGGAGATCCTGGCCCCGATCGCACCGCGTCCGTCGGTGATCCCGTTCTACTCGGCGGTGACCGGCGAGCGCCTGGACACGGCCGGGTTGGATGCCGCCTACTGGTTCCGCAACCTGCGCGAGCCGGTGCGGTTCGACCTGGCCACACGGGCGCTGCTCGCGGACGGGATCGGCGCGTTCGTCGAGGCGACCCCGCATCCGGTGCTCACGGTCGGGGTGCGTGGCACCGTCGACGAGAGCGGTGCCGACGCGATCACCCTCGGCACGCTGCGCCGCAACGACGGCGGCGCGGACCGCCTGCTGCGGTCGCTGAGCGAGGCGTACGTCCAAGGCGTCGCCGTCGACCTCTCGGCCGCCTTCGCGCACATCGACACGCGCCGGGTGCCGCTGCCCACCTACGCGTTCCAGCGCGAGCGCCACTGGCTGGACGTACCGACAGGGCGACGCCCGGCGGCGTCGGTCGCCGCGCCCGTCGCGGCGGCGATCGACGCGGACGGCGACGAGCGGCGCGAGACCGAGGCGAACCCGCTCGTACGGCGCCTGGCCGGGCTCGGCGAGGCCGAGCAGACCAGGACGCTGACCGACCTGGTCCTTGGCCACATCGCCGTCGTACTCGGACACGGTTCCGCCGGATCGGTGGACGCGACCCTGTCGTTCAAGGACCTCGGCTTCGACTCGGTGAGCCTGGTCGAACTGCGCGACCGCCTCACCGCCGCCACCGGGCTCGACCTTCCACCCACGCTGCTGTTCAACCACCCGACCGGTGCGGCCACCGGGCAACACCTGCGTACCCTCCTGCTCGGCACCGACCCCGGCGCCGACGAGCCCGGGCCCGACGCGCGCCTCGACGCGGCCGCGAGTGCGGAGCGCGACGCGGACGATCCCATCGTGATCGTGGGAATGAGCTGCCGACTGCCGGGCGGCGTGCGATCGCCCGCGGACCTGTGGCGACTGGTCGCGGACGGCACCGACGCCGTCTCGGTGTTCCCGACCAACCGGGGCTGGGACCTGGACAACCTCTACGACCAGGACCCGGACCGGTCCGGCACCAGCTATACCCGCTACGGCGGATTCCTCTACGACGCCCCCGAGTTCGACGCGGCCTTCTTCGGTATCTCGCCGCGCGAGGCGCAGGCCATGGACCCGCAGCAGCGGCTGCTCCTGGAGACCTCCTGGGAGTCGCTGGAACACGCCGGAATCGACCCCGACTCGCTGCGCGGCAGCCGCACCGGCGTCTTCGTCGGCGCGATGGCCCAGGACTACGGCGCCCGCCTGCACGAGGCCGCCGCCGGCCATGAGGGCTATCTGCTCACCGGCAGCACGGTCAGCGTCGCTTCCGGCCGGGTCGCCTACACGCTCGGCCTGGAAGGCCCCGCGATCACCGTGGACACGGCGTGCTCGTCCTCGCTGGTCGCGCTGCACTGGGCGGCCCAGGCGCTGCGGCGCGGCGAATGCGGCCTGGCCCTGGCCGGCGGCGTGGCGGTGATGTCCTCGCCCGGCATGTTCGTCGAGTTCAGCCGCCAGCGCGGCCTGTCCGCGGACGGTCGGTGCAAGGCGTTCGCGGCGGCGGCGGACGGCACCGGCTGGGCCGAGGGCGCCGGCATCGTGGTCCTGGAACGGCGCTCGGACGCGCTGCGCAACGGCCACCGGATCCTGGCCGTGCTGCGCGGCTCGGCGATCAACCAGGACGGTGCCAGCAATGGCCTGACCGCGCCGAACGGCCTCGCCCAGGAACGGGTCATCCGCGCGGCGCTGGCCGACGCGGGTCTGTCCGCGGCGGACGTGGACGCGGTGGAGGCACACGGCACCGGCACCGCGCTGGGCGACCCGATCGAGGCGCACGCGCTGCTGGCCACGTACGGACGCGAGCATGCGGCCGAACAGCCGTTGTGGCTGGGGTCGTTGAAGTCGAACATCGGACACACCCAGGCCGCCGCCGGGGTCGCGGGCGTGATCAAGATGGTGGAGGCGCTGCGCCGCGCCGAACTGCCCCGCACGCTGCACGTCGACGCGCCCTCCCCGCACGTGGACTGGGCCTCGGGCGCGGTGGCGCTGCTGACCGAGCAGCGGACGTGGCCCGAGACCGGCGCGCCGCGCCGGGCCGCGGTCTCCTCGTTCGGGATCAGCGGCACCAACGCACACGTGGTCCTGGAACAGGGCTTCCCGAGCGCGGCCTCGAAGCCGACCCCGACCCCGACCCCGGCACCGGCGGACCCGCGACCGGCGCCGACCCCGGTCCCTTGGGTGCTCTCCGCCCGCTCCGCCGCCGCGCTGCCCGCGCAGGCCGAACGGCTGCGCGCGTACGTGGCGGCCGATCCGCGGGCGACGCCCGCGCCGATCGCTCGGGCGCTGGTGAACACGCGTGCCGCGATGGAGCACCGCGCGGTGCTGGTCGGCACGGACCGGGACACACTGCTCGACGGGCTCGCGTCCCTGGCGGCGGGCCAGGGCGTGCGGGCCGAGGCCGCGGTGAGCGGGCGTGCGGTGGCCCTGGTCTTTCCCGGCCAGGGCTCGCAATGGGTGGGCATGGCGCGTGAGTTGCTCGACACGTCCCCGGTATTCGCGGCGCGGATCGCGGAGTGCGAGGCCGCGTTGACGGAATTCGTCGACTGGTCGCTGACCGAGGTGCTGCGCGCCGAGGATCCGGAGGCCGGCGGGCTGGACCGGGTGGACGTGGTCCAGCCGGTGTTGTTCGCGGTCATGGTGTCGCTGGCCGAGCTGTGGCGCTCGTTCGGTGTGGTGCCCTCGGCCGTGGTGGGGCATTCGCAGGGCGAGATCGCGGCCGCGTGCGTGTCGGGCGCGCTGTCGCTGTCGGACGCGGCCCGGGTGGTCGCGCTGCGCAGTCGGGCGATTGCCGTGTCGCTGGCCGGCCGGGGCGGCATGGTGTCCATACCCCTGCCGGTCGCGGACGTCGAGGCGCGATTGCCGCGCTGGTCCGGGCGCGTGAGCGTGGCGACGGTGAACGGTCCCGCGTCGACGGTGGTTTCCGGTGAGTCGGACGCGCTGGACGAACTGCTGGCCGGGTACGAGGCCGAGGACGTACGGGCCCGGCGGATCCCGGTGGACTACGCGTCGCACTCCGCGCAGGTGGAGGACCTGCGGGCGGAACTCCTGGAGATCCTGGGCCCGATCGTGCCGCGTTCGTCGGTGATCCCGTTCTACTCGGCGGTGACCGGCGAGCGCCTGGACACGGCCGGGTTGGATGCCGCCTACTGGTTCCGCAACCTGCGCGAGCCGGTGCGGTTCGACCTGGCCACACGGGCGCTGCTGGCCGACGGGATCGGCGCGTTCATCGAGTCGAGCCCGCACCCGGTGCTGACGGTGGGCGTACAGGGCACGCTGGACGCGGTCGACGCGAACGCGGTGACCGTGGGCACGCTGCGCCGCGACCACGGCGGCCCGGCGCGCTTCCTCGAATCGCTGGGCGAGGCGTACGTCCAGGGCGTCGAGGTGGACTGGTCGCCCGCGTTCGCCGGCACCGACGACGCCGACGACGCACCGCCGGTCGACCTGCCGACCTACGCCTTCCAGCGTGAGCACTACTGGTTGGACGTGCCGGCCGCCGGATCGGAACGGGAGCAGGATCCGGAGGAGGCCGCGTTCTGGGCCGCCGTGGACGACGAGGACCCGACGGCGCTGCCCGAGATGCCGGCGACGGACGCCGACGACCGGCGCTCGCTGGAGGAGGCACTGCCGATCCTGTCCTCGTGGCGCCGGCAGCGTCGGGAGAGGTCCACCATCGACGGGTGGCGCTACCGGATCGGTTGGCAGCCGATTCCCGAGTCGGCCGCGCCCACCGCGACCGGCACCTGGTTGCTGATCACGTCGGCGGACGCGACCGCCGACGACGACACGATCGCCGCCGCGATCGCCGCGGAACTCACCGCACGCGGCGTCACCGTGCGCACCGTCCCCGTCGCCGGCGGCGCCCCGGACCGCGCGAAGCTCGCCGCCGCACTGCGCGCCGCGCGTGACGAGGTCTCCCACGTCGACGGCGTTCTCTGCCTGACCGCCCTGACCGACACGGCAGGCGGGTCCGGGCTGTCGACGCGGACCTCGGCCGTGCTGACGCTGATCCAGGCACTGGCGGACGCGGACGTACCGGCCAGGCTGTGGACGCTCACCCGAGGCGCGGTCGTGGTTCCCGGCGGTCACGACACCGACGCCGCGCCGACGCCCGGAGCGGCGGCGGTATGGGGTCTGGGCCGGGTCGCGGCGCTCGAACACCCGCAGCGCTGGGGCGGCTTGATCGATCTGCCGGAGACCCCCGACGAGCGGACCTACCGGGCCCTCGTGGCGGTCCTCGCGGACTCGGACGAGGACCAGGTGGCGCTGCGCCCGTCCGGCGTGTTCGGCCGACGCCTGACCCGCGCCCCCCGCGTGGTCGGGCCGACCGCCGAATGGCACACCCGGGGCACCGCGTTGGTGACCGGCGGGACCGGCGCGCTCGGCGCACACCTCGCCCGCTGGCTGGTGGCGCGCGGCGCCGAGCACCTGGTGCTGACCGGCAGGCGGGGCCCGGACACGCCGGGCGCCGCCGCCCTGGTCGCCGAACTGAGCGCGCTGGGCGCGCGGGTGACCGTCGCCGCGTGCGACACCGCCGACCGGGCCGCGCTGGTCGAACTGGTCGAGCGGGTACACACCGAGCACGGCCCGATCCGCACCGTCGTACACGCCGCCGGCGTCATGCGGTCCACGCCGCTCCTGGACGCCGACCCGGCCGAGACCGAGGCCGTACTGGCCGGAAAGGCGCTCGGCGCAGAGCATCTGGACGCGCTGTTCGCCGGCACCCCCGGCGACGACCTGGACGCCTTCGTGCTGATCTCCTCCAACGCGGGCGTGTGGGGCGGCGGCGGGCAGGGCGCCTACGCCGCCGCGAACGCCGAGCTGGACGCGATCGCCGAGCGCCGCCGGGCCCGAGGACTGACCGCCACGTCGGTGGCATGGGGGGCGTGGGCCGGAGCGGGGATGTCCGCCGGTGACACCGGCGAGCGATTCGAGCGCCTCGGCGTCACCGCGATGGACCCCGAGGCCGCGCTGACCGTGCTCGGCCAGGCCCTCGCGGACGACGAGACCTTCCTCGCGGTCGCCGATGTGCAGTGGGCCCGGTTCGCCACCACCTTCACCGTGACCAGGCCCAGCCCGCTGATCGGTGACCTGCCCGAGGTCCGGCGAGCCCTGGCCGGGACGGCCGACGACCACACCGCCGAATCCGCGACCACCGCGCTGCCGGCCGGCCTGGCCGGGTTGCCCGCGAGCGAACGGCTGCACGCGCTGCGCGAACTCGTTCGCGGCGCGGCCGCCGGAGTCCTGGGTCACGCCTCGGTCGCCGCGATCGAGGCGCACCGCACCTTCAAGGAACTCGGCTTCGACTCGCTCACCGCGGTCGACATCCGCAACCGCCTCAACGCGAGCACGGGTCTGCGCCTGGCGGGCAGCCTGGTCTTCGACTACCCGACCCCGGACGGCCTGGCCCGCTACCTGCTCGACGAACTCTTCGGCGCCGCCGCGGATTCCGGGCTTGGTGACACGGCCGGCCCGACCGTGCCCGCGGTGCGGGTCGATCCGGACGAGCCGATCGCGATCGTCGGAATGAGCTGCCGCTACCCGGGCGGGGTGACCTCGCCCGAGGAACTGTGGCAGTTGGTCGCGGAAGGCCGCGAGGGCATCACCGGCTTCCCGGTCGACCGCGGCTGGGACCTGGACGCGCTGTACCACCCCGACCCTGCGCACGCCGGGACCAGCTACACGCGGCAGGGCGGATTCCTGCACACCGCCGGCGAGTTCGACGCGTCGTTCTTCGGCATCTCGCCGCGTGAGGCGCTTGCGATGGACCCGCAGCAGCGGCTGCTCCTGGAGGCCTCCTGGGAGGCGTTCGAGCACGCCGGGATCGACCCGGCCTCTTTGACGGGCACACACACCGGTGTCTTCGTCGGCTCCAACGGCCAGGACTACGGCCCGCACCTGCACGAGGCACCCGAGGGCCTGGAGGGCTACTTCCTGACCGGCAACGCCGCCGCGGTGATCTCCGGGCGGGTGGCCTATGCCCTGGGCCTGGAGGGTCCCGCCGTCACGGTGGACACCGCGTGCTCATCGTCGCTGGTCGCACTGCATCTCGCCGGCCAGGCGCTGCGGCGCGGCGAGTGCTCGCTCGCACTGGCGGGCGGCGTGACGGTGATGGCGAAGCCCGGCGTGTTCCTGGAGTTCAGCCGGCAGCGCGGCCTCTCCCCGGACGGCCGCTGCCGCTCGTTCGCGGCCTCGGCGGACGGCACGGGCTGGGCGGAGGGCGTCGGCCTGCTCGCCCTGGAGCGGCTGTCGGACGCGCGCCGCAACGGGCACGAGGTGCTGGCCGTCGTCCGGGGCACCGCGACCAATCAGGACGGTGCGAGCAATGGTTTGACGGCGCCGAATGG